>CAYQVN010000208.1:0-4146 GCA_964420895.1 uncultured Nitrospirota bacterium
AAAACAATGAGTTAAACAACTTTGGAAGGATGAGATATCATCATAAGAGCAATTCGCGGCTGGGGGAAAAGCTCAGGCGGAAAAGAAAGTATGCTTGACAACAATAAACCAGACCACGGGGAAAAAAGATCAAAGCGGATTGACTGACTACCGAAGAGACAACTACGAAAGGAGCGACGTGCGGTTCTGCGTTCTGGCCAGCGGAAGTTCAGGGAATGCCATCTATCTTGAATCGGAAAAGACGAAACTCTTAGTCGACTGCGGTCTCAGCGGGAAGGAGGTCACAAAACGACTTGCCTTGCGGGGACTGGATCCCGCCCATCTCGATGGCATTCTCGTCACCCACGAACATCATGATCATATCCTTGGTGTGGGTGTCCTCTCCCGGAAATACAATCTTCCCGTCTACATCCATCCAAAGACGCTTGCCGCCTCGAAGGGGCGGATGGGCTGGCTGCCGCAAACGATCTCCTTTGAAACGGGAAGTCTCTTTCAGACCGGCGCATTTTCCGTGACTCCTTTTGCCATCCCTCATGATGCGGCATGCCCCGTGGGATTCACTTTTTCTTCGCGGGGAAAGAAAGTGGGACTGGCCACGGACATGGGGTTCGTCCCGGATCCGGTCAAGGCCCGGCTGAAAGATGTTCAGGCACTGATCCTCGAATCGAACCACGACCTGAAGATGCTCGAGGAAGGCCCCTATGCCTGGTCCCTGAAACAGCGGGTGATGAGCCGGCAGGGGCATCTGTCCAATGTCGAAGCTGGAGAACTCCTGGGAGAACTGCTCCACCGGGACCTGGAGAATGTAGTCCTGGCTCATATCAGCAAGGTCAATAACGATCCACGTCTTGCCTATCGGACGGCCGAAGCGGTGATTCGGGAGTACGGTGCGTCGACGATCCTGGGGACCGTTGGTCAGGGTGAGATGGGAGACTGGGTCGAAGTACAGCACGCCTCCCGGAATAGGCGAAAACTCCACCAACCTCCGTTACTATGAAAAAAGAATCAGCACAACGGAAGGCCGATCATCTCCGCCGGGAGATTGTCCGGCATGACCGCCTCTACTACATCGAAAACCGGCCCGAGATCTCCGATTCTGAATACGACCGGTTCATGAGGGAACTGATCAAACTGGAAGAGGCTTTCCCGGACCTCATTACACCCGATTCCCCCACACAGCGGGTCGGAGGGGCGCCGGTTGATGGATTTCAGACCCTTCGCCATGTGGTCTCCATGATGAGTCTCGGGAATACCTATTCCCGGGAGGAGCTGCAGGAGTTCGGGGAAAGAACGAAGCGCTTCCTCAAGGGCGAGACCTCGGCCTTTGTGACGGAACTCAAGATCGACGGTGTGGCGATCTCCCTCCGTTATGAAGGGGGCCGCTTTGTCCGGGGGTTGACCCGGGGAGACGGAACGCAGGGGGACGATGTGACGTCCAATCTCAAGACTATCCGGAGCATTCCCCTCACCATCGATCTGACGGATCGGGCGATCGAGGTGCGCGGGGAGGTCTATATGACGCGCTCCGGCTTTACGCGGTTGAACGAAGAGCGCCTTCGGGCGGGGGAGGAGCCCTTCGCCAATCCCCGAAACGCTGCAGCGGGATCGCTGAAACTTCTCGATCCGAAGATCACCGCGACACGGCCCCTGGAGATCTTTCTCTACGACATCCTTGATGCTGCTGCTCCTTTCCGTTTTCACCATGAAAAGCTCCTTCGCCTTCGCGAGATGGGTTTCAGGGTCAATCTGAACTATCGGCGTTGCGCCGACCTTGATGTCGTGAACCGTTTCTGCGACGAATGGGCGGAGAAACGGGAGAGTCTCGACTACGATATCGACGGCGTTGTCGTCAAGGTCGATTCCCTGAAACAGCAGCAGGTCCTGGGGACCACGGCCAAGAGCCCCCGCTGGGCTATTGCCTTCAAGTTTCCCGCCAGTCAGGCGACGACGGTGATCGAGAAGATCGATCTCCAGGTGGGACGGACGGGGACGATCACCCCTGTTGCCCATCTGCACCCCGTGAACCTGGCCGGTTCAACGATCAAAAGGGCGACACTGCACAATGAAGATGAAATCCGGCGCAAGGATATTCGCGTCGGCGATACGGTCCTGATTGAGAAGGGGGGCGATATCATCCCCAAAGTCGTTAAGGTGGTCACCCGACAAAGAAGCGGGAAGGAGATCCCCTTTGTCATGCCCGGGGAATGTCCGGTTTGCCGGGGGGCGATTGAGCGACACGAGGATGAAGTTGCCTGGAGGTGTGTGAACCCCTTCTGCCCGGCTCAGTTGCAACGTACTGTAGAACACTTTGTCGCCCGGGGCGCCATGGACATCGAGGGGATGGGGGAGGCCCTGGTGGAGCAACTGGTCGCCTGCAAGATGATCCGCGACTACGCGGATCTCTACTCCCTGAACCGGGAGGAGCTGGTCGGCCTGGAGCGGATGGGGGAAAAATCGACGGAGAATCTCCTTCGGGGGATTGAGGAAAGCAAGGACCGCCCTTTGGCCCGTCTGATTTTCGCATTGGGGATCCGCTACGTAGGGAGCAAAACTGCGGAGATTCTTGCGTTCCGTTATTCCGACCTGGATCGACTGGCGAAGGCTCCGACGGAGGAACTGGAGGAGATCGATGAAGTCGGCCCCCGGATCGCCGAAAGCCTGCATGCCTTCTTTCATGGGGAGAGGAATCTTCAGGTGATCGGAAAACTGAAAGATGTCGGGGTCCGCACATTCGAGGAGCGGGTTGAAGAAGAGGGGGAGTTGCCGCTATCGGGAAAACGTTTTGTCTTCACCGGTGCCCTTTCCTTCCCGCGACATGAAGCGGAGGAACGGGTCAAGGCACTCGGGGCGAAGACCTCGTCCTCCGTTAGTACAAAAACTGACTATGTCGTCTATGGCGGGACGCCGGGATCAAAGTATCGGAAAGCCCGGGAGTTGGGAGTGACCTGCCTGACGGAGGAGGAGTTCCAGGCTCTCCTCAAAGGAAAGGAGGGATGAACTGCAAGCGATGTTGATCCTCTTGTTTTTTCTTTATCTTCTGATTGTCGGGATCGGTTATGGCCTCAAGTGGCTGAACCTGAAACATCTTGAGGCACACGGTGCCGAGGTCCCGCCGGAGTTTGCAGGCCAGATCGACGAAAAACTGCTTCGAAAGACCCGGGATTACACCCTGGAAAACAGCCGTTTCGGTTTCGTGGAATCTTCCTTCAGCCATTTATTGACCCTCCTTTTTCTTTTCGGGGGCCTTCTCGCACTATACAATCGGGTGATCCTTCGAATGAGCGATTCCTTTATTCTGTCGGGGATCCTCTTCTTTCTGTTGCTGACCTATGCATCGACAATCCTCTCCATTCCCTTCGATCTCTATTCTACCTTCCGGATCGAAAAAAAATACGGCTTCAATACCCAGACGGTGAAACTCTGGATTGCCGATCAACTGAAATCACTTCTGATCTCCACAATCTTTCTGGCCATCCTCATCGGCGTGGGTTTCTGGCTGGTCTCAGCCAGTCCGGAGCGCTGGTGGCTCTGGGTCTGGGGATTCTTCCTGCTTTTCGGCATTGTCATGATGTATCTCTCCCCCTATGTGATCGAACCTCTCTTCAATAAATATACTCCCCTCGACGATCCGGGATTGGAAGAAAAGATTCGGGTCCTCATGGAAGGGGTGGGGATACGAGTGAGCCGCATCTTCAAGATGGATGCATCAAAGCGGAGCAAACACACCAATGCCTACTTCACCGGGATCGGCCGGGTCAAACGAATCGTCCTCTTTGACACCCTCCTGGAAAAACTGGATGAGTCGGAGATCGTCGCCGTCCTGGCCCACGAGGCCGGCCACTGGAAGAAGAAACACCTCTTGAAAGGAATTGTCCTCTCTCAAGCTCTGACCTTTGCCGGGGCCTATCTGACCTGGCGGTTTACCCGGACCGACCTTCTCACCGATCTTTTCGGGATTGAACCGGCATCCTTTTTCGCCAAGCTGGTGATCCTGGGATTCCTCTACAGTATTGTTTCCTTCCCCCTCAGTCCCCTGATGAGCATGCTGACCCGGCGTTACGAAAAGGAAGCAGACGATTTCGCCTGTGCAGTCAGCGGGGACCGGGAAAGTCTGGCCACATCGCTGATCAAACTCGCCCGGGACAA
>CAYQVN010000209.1:0-4126 GCA_964420895.1 uncultured Nitrospirota bacterium
CAAGCCCGCTTTGCCCGGGAAGGGCGGACGAGAACAGAAAGACGGTCCCGGAGATTCCGGAAGAGGAATTCTTTATAATAAAAACCCTTCGTCTCACCATCGATTTCGGCCTCAAAATAGAAGACCTTCGCCGATCGGGAGCTTTCGATCTTGTCAGCATCTCGAAGATCCCCTGAGAAGATTGCCGTGATTCGATTCCGCAGGGCAGGGCTGTCATGGAAGGGAAAAACGAAATGCAGTTGCAGGGAGGAAAGACCGGGAAAACTCATGTTTCTTGAATCTTCTCCAGGAAAATCTCGATCTCTTCAATGAACTTCTGGAAGTCCCTATACCCTTCCTTGCAGTTCTCCAGGAGTTTCCCGTCATCGATCATCCAGTAACGGTGCACCAGTGAATTCCTGAAATCGAAAAAAGGCTTCAATGCTGATGCAAGCCCTTCCGAAATCAGGTTGTTTTCAGAGGCTTTCCGAACCGAATCGATATATCCCTTGACCGGAACTCCAAAATGTTTGGCAAGAATATGCTGCAAAACCAGGGAAATCGCCTCGGATACTTCTACTAAAGAATATTTCAGACTTTTCATGAGATGTTTGTTCTGCAGGAGCTCTTCATCTTCATGCTGATCAAAAAGATCTTGAATATCCCTGACATTGGACAGAATTTCGACAAGGTATCTTTGAATACGTTCCCGGTCAACTCTCATTTATAAGCCTCATCCAGAAGGGCACAATTAACACGATACTCGTTTGACACCTTCTCGATCAGATCGGTGCGGATCTCGGGATCCTTGTCGACAAGAAGAAGGCCATCACAGAGAATGTTGATCACAAAATCGTAAGGGGCTTCGTTGATCACACGGACATCAAAAAAGTCTGGTGGGACCTCGGCCAGCCCGGTTTCGCGGAAGGCGTCGGAAAGGACTTCCCGGATGCCGACGGAAATATGGAAAGGATTCTCCTGCGTATTGAGAAAAAGGAAGATGTCGATATCACGGAAATCACCACCTGTCACGAAAGAACCATAAAGGTAGGCAAAGAGCACTCTCTCGTCCGCCTTCAGTGTGTCGGCAATTCGTCTTGTAATGATCTCTTTTTCCTGCTTGTCTTTTTTCATGATACGGTTATCCTGTCACGGGACAAGGGGTCTGTCAAATAAGGCGCCCCCTCATCCCAACCTTCTCCCCCTCGGGGGAGAAGGGGTAATTGCGGAAAACCATCGTAGCGTCACCCTTTACGAGTGACGATCATGGATAGTCCTACCTATCGTCCCGGCTCAACCGGGACGCTACACTATCAAAGAGGGTTCAAATCGCAACAGCCTCTTCACCCATGTCCTTCTCGACTCTTTTTGAGAAGGATGTCACTTCCACTGCCACAATATGTTTGTTCTGATCGTAGTCGATCACCAACCCGCTCTCATCGATATATTCACTCTCGGAAATGTCCTTTTCCGAGAATCGGATCTCCAAGAGATCTCCAGACTTGTCATAGCTGATTTTAATCATTTTTCCTCCTGCTCAAGCGCCTGTCAAAAAAAGCGCTGATCACCAGAACCTGTTCATTACTTTCCCGCCGTGCAATCACCCTTAGAAACTTCCCTTGGACTTTGCCGATAAAATGCGTCAAAGATGAATCAAAACGATCTTCTTCCTCATGCTCCGGGTTCAAAATGGTTGCTTTCAGATCCTCCATTGGAACAAGCCGTTGCTCCAGCTTGGCCGCAGCATGCTTCGTCAGCTTTATGATTATCGGCATTCCTTGTCTCAATGATGATTCAAAGAGTGAGCAACAGCACTGAACACACCCAACATCATGGATTTTATGATGCCACGGTGCCGGAGGGATGTCAAACAGAGTCGAGTCGCCCCCTCACCCTACCCTCTCCTCGAGGGGAGAGGAGATTATTGTTGTTTTCCCCGTGATTCCCGTGGTGAATGCTTTTCACTTTCGTCTTTCAAAATCCCCCCTTGCCCCCCTTTTTCAAAAAGGGGGGGAGTAAAATGAAGGGGCTCTTCCTTAAACCTCCCCCTTCGTTGAAGGGGGACTGAGGGGGATTCAGGGAGAGAGCAGAATACCCCTTTAACAACGGGGGAATTCATTGATCTTGATTTCCCCGTGTTCCACGTGGTGAATGCTTTTCGCCTTTTGCTTTTGCCTGCAACTTTGTGCCTCTGCCCCTCAGCACCTTCATGCTGAGGGGTATCACTCCGCAATCCGGCAGTCTCTGCACGCCGGGATCTCATCTCGCCTCTTCGACAAAAAGAGCCTTCGAACTTCCCGGAACTTCGCCCCCTCCCAGATCTCATGGAGACTCTCTTCATGGAGGTCTCCCATGATCATCTTTCTTTTGTAATCGACGCAGCAGAGGACGACCTTGCCGTCGAAGGTGATCACCGCCGTATTAAAGGGGCGTTTGCAGGCATCATAGGGGAGCATCTGATCCGTGGCGATCGTATCATTGGTCTCGCCGCTTCGATTCTCATAATCGAGGACTCGGGCCTTCACGCCCAGTCCCTTCCAATAGTCCAAGGCCTTTTTCACTTCAGGCGCAACGATCTGCGTATGAACCATGGTCACCGTAATCTCCGGTTCCTTTTTGCCTTGCTTCTGGACATACCGAATCAGGTGTTCCACATTTTCTTTGGTCCTCTCAAAATTCAACCCCGGCATGGAGGTCTCATAGACCTCTTTCGAGATCCCCTGAAAGGAGATGTTGATCTCGTGCAAAAGCCCTCCATCCACCAGGACGGCAATCTTCTCCTTTGTCAGAAGCGAACCGTTCGTCGTCAAGTTGATCCGCGTCGCCGGTGCATGACGGCGGATATATTGCAACCTTTCGATAAGATGGGGATCAAGAAGGGGCTCATTCAGAAAACAGGGGATCAGGCTCTTGGGCCGGAAGCGTGCAATCTCGTCGACCACCTTTTGGAAGACCTCCTCCTCCATCCTTCCCTTCGGGAGAGAATCCTTGACCTCTTCATAAGGGCAGAAGACACAAAGACCGTTGCAGCCGGAGGAAGTTTCCAGAAGGACAGTCTCGGGAAAATCCGGAACAGGCTTGAAAAAGAGCCGTTTGATTAAACCGGGGGATTCATCAGGAAGGTAGTATCGCATTGCTTTTTCTCTTTTCTTGGCCTCGTATCTTCACATCCAGTCCCCTTCGCGCCAGCATCTTGACCGTATGTCGAGCTATTTTCAGGGTTTTTGATTCCATCTTGTAGATCAGTTTCTTGTCCTCTTCTGTCAACCTCGACCGACCCAGGTAGGCATGAATAAAACGCATCCGGTCAGTCCGGGTCAGGCAGTAAAGCTGTAGGGCCGAAAAATTGATCTGGGCCAGATCCTTAAGGACCCTTGACGGTCGGATCCGTGAAGACTCCTGTACCCGCTGCAAGTCAATGAGATGGAGGGTAAACGTCTCCCCATCTCCCGGCAGGATAAAGATGTGTCCCAGATAGAAATCCTGGTGGTAGAAGCCGGCGTTATGAAATCGGGCCGCCCAACGGGCCGTCTCACGAATAATTCGGCGCTTGAAGGTAAGCTTTGCCGGGGAAAGAACCTCTCCCCTGAAACGGTCGGGGAGAAAATGCTCGAGTTTCTCTGCACCGTAGAGATGCTCCGTCATTGTCAGGGCCCGGTAAGGAAGCCCCCCCTTGCGGACAGCTCCGAAGGCAACGGGTGTCATAGTATGGATCCCGATCTCCTCCAGACGGAGAATCTTCTCCCATTCGTTTTCCGCTCCATCGGGTACCGTAAAGCCGGTGAAAATCGATTTTATACGGGTTAAAAAGGGCGGGTGATGCCGCTTCAGATGAAAGATATGGTCTTTCCCATTGTCATCCTGTAAGGTAATCCGGACAACGGAACGGAAGCGGTTCTTCTTGAAGAGTTTACCTTCGGCATGATCATAGAGGCTACGAAAGGAGGCAAGGCCGTTTCCGGCAAGAAGGTCAAAAAAACCGGGATGGATGAAAAGCCCCTCCTCCCGGATAAAATCAATGGGTGTCATCGTTGTCCATCATCGGAGTACTCTATTCTGTACCAATCTTGCCGGTTGCGGAATCGTCACCCCTAAAGGGTGACGCTACAGGAATCCGCAATGTAGCGTCCCGGTTTACCCGGGACGG
>CAYQVN010000210.1:0-4102 GCA_964420895.1 uncultured Nitrospirota bacterium
TCCTGCATCAGGCGCTCAAAACGGGACCGGTAGATGCGCTCGAATTCCTCCTCCTTGTCCGGGAAGAGAGCCAGGACATTCCGTTTCGTATTGTCGATCAACTCCCGGGCCTCCCGATCCGTCAGGGGATCGTTGCGGAGGGAAGCCGCCGTACGATCCACCATCCTTCGGAGACGGGCCATCTTTCGCTCTTCCTCTTCCATTCCACCGGAGGGGAAATTCATCCTATCTTTCCTGTTTCTTCTTGATCCTGTGAAGGCGGTGCCGGATCTCTTCTTCTTCCCGGGGGCTCAAGAATGGGACCCCGAAGGCTTTGGCCGAGAATTCCGCCGCCCGGCCTAAGTCCCCTTCCCGGTGTTCATAATGCTTGGCCAGTTCCACATAGGGGAAAACATCCCGCTCCGGGTTGACACCAATCATCTCTTTCCAGGTACGCACCGCCTTGTCCATCTCTCCCATCTTCTTGTAGGCCCGGGAAAGGTATTGCAGGATCTCCCACTCCTGTTCCCCATAGGGACAGCTTTTCAGGGCCTCCTCAAAGCAGTCGGCAGCCTCACCAAGCCTTCCCTGTCCCAGGTGAATTCGCCCAAGGGAGTAGTGTTCGAAACCGTCCCTGCGACAGGCCGAAGAGGAGTCGGAGAGAAGGCGTTGAACCAGACCGGTGAGGGTAACCAAAGAGAGGATGTCCAACCGGTTGTGATAGAAGACCCGCTCCATCCGGGAGGGATCACCTTTCCGGAGAAAGTCGAAATAGAGGCCGGGGATCAGTGCCCCGGGAACGTCATCGCTTCGCATGACGCCTAAGAGTTCCTCCTCCAGGACGGCCAGCCGGCAACTCTGAAGGCTCCGTTTCCAGATCCTCCGGGCGGGATAGAGCAGATCGAGGTGGGGCATCTCAAAGATCGAGGGGTCAAGACGGTTCAGGATGAACCGGGTCTCCAGGAGAGGCAGATCGTAGGACTTTCCATTGAAACTAACGAGAAAACGGAAGGCGGAGAAACGCTCCCCCAGGAGGCGCAGAAGGTCCTCTTCTTCCGACTCCTTCTGCAGAAAGAACTGTTCAACGACAAAGTCCCCCCCCTTGAAATACCCGATCCCGACGAGAAAGGCATAGGTGCCGGAGCCGCCGGAGAGCCCCGTCGTTTCCGTGTCGATAAAAACCGCCCGACGAGGATCGAACCCCGCCAGTTCGGGATCACCAGAGAGGGTCCCATATACTTCATAATTTTGTTCAAGTATTTTGCTTAACTCATTGTTTCCGTGTAAATATTCAGAATCATACTCTGCCCGGCCAATGAAAATTTTCAGCCCTTTTCCTGAATGATATTCCCCGGGCACAAGCCCCGCGATCCCCGGTCCATCATAGGCTGTAACTTTGGGTACCGGTGGAGGACATTGCTTCATAACCCGATCGATCCGCGCACGAAGATCCTCCAGGACATCCCCCTTATCCGGCCTTACGGCCTGGGTCTGGTCCCCGCGCAGTTTCTGTAATCGTTCACGCAGATCGCTCATCTTCGGATCGCCTTCAACACGTCCAGGGCCGTTTCTTTCGCCGTGGCACCCACTTCATTAACGGGGCCCACACAGGAAGGACAGCCCTCCCGGCAACCGCACTCCCGGATCATCGACTCCGTCTCGGCAAGGAGTTTTTCGTGAAGATCATAGAGTCGGGCCGAAAAACCGATCCCGCCGGGATAAGCATCATAGAGAAAAAGGGTCGGATCAAAAGTGGGCCCCTCGGCCGGCCCCTCCGTCTCCCCGTGTCTGACAATCCCCCGTCCCGGCCGTGCCGACCAGGTCCCCTCCCGGTCCCCCACGGACCGGTCGAGGTCCCGCACATCGCACATCAGATGGAGTACGGCCACATGATGGAGGGCATGGGCAATCCCGAGAATCCCGTCAATGACCGCACCGGGATCAAAGGGGAGCGTGGAAAGAAGTTCCCCCGGCAGGGTGAACCAGTAAGCCGTCGTGTGGAGATCGAGATCGGGAAGATTCACTTCGCCATATCCGAGGTTTTCCGAGGTAAAGAAGCGAATCTTTTTGAACCCCACCACCTTTCGGGCGACAAAGACTTCTCCATGGGCCCGGTCGCAGGAACCGGCCTGCTCTGATTCAAAGATCTTCAGGGCCCGGACCTGGGTATAGGTCATGGCGTCGGTATAATAGTCCACGCCGGTTCGCTTGACGAAGGCCTGACGGTTCTCGAAATCGAGCTTCTCCACGATATAGGTCTTTGACTCACAAAGATAGATCGCCCCTTCGTGGAGGGTCGTCGGCGCCGAGGTGAAATCGACCTCCGCCAGGGTGACAGGATTGGCGACATCGGTCCGGTCTGTGACGACAAAATTCTGCTCGGGGATGTTGCGAAGGCTCACGGCATTGGCCGGGTAGGCGTCCTGCATCCAGTGATAACGTTCTCCGGAACGGTGCAGGATCCCCTCCTCTTCCAGGTATTGCAGGATCTCCGCCAGGTTCTCCCTCCCGAAGGTCTCTCCCTCCTCGAAGGGGAGCTCAAAGGCAGCACACTGGATGTGGCTCAGCAGGATCAGGAGGTTGTCTGCATGAATCCGTCCATGTTCCGGAGACGACCCGAAGAAATAGTCTGGATGGGTCACAATGAATTGATCAAGAGGATTGCTCCGGGCGATCAGGATCGCCGTGGAGATTCCCTTGCGCCGTCCGGCACGGCCGGCCTGTTGATAGGTAGCGGCCACGGAACCGGGATAACCGGCCAGAATGCATACATCGAGGTCGCCGATATCGATGCCGAGTTCCAGGGCGTTGGTAGATATCACCGCCAGGAGTTCCCCGGCACGAAGCCCCCTTTCGATCTCCCGCCGCGTCTCGGGCAGGTATCCCCCCCGGTATCCCCGGATCCGCTCCTGTCCGGGGAGAGCCGTCTCGTAACGCTCCTTGAGGGTCCGCGTCAGGACCTCCACGTTCAGGCGGCTCGTGGTGAAAATCAGGCTCTGGATCCCTGCCTTCAGAAAGGGGGTAACGAGATGGCGGGCAGAGGTGACAGCGCCCTTCCGGATTCCCAGTTCCCGGTTGATCACAGGAGGATTGTAGAAAAAGACATGCTTCGCGGACGCCGGGGCGCCGTTCCCTTCGATCAGCTTCATCGGCACTTCACAGAGCGATTCGGCCAGTTCCGTGGGATTGGCTATGGTAGCAGAACAGCATATAAATTGTATACTTGTACCATAAAAGTTAATAATTCTCTTTAACCTTCGAATCAGGTTCGCCATGTGCGACCCGAAGACCCCGCGATAGGTGTGTACCTCATCGATCACCACATAGCGCAGGTTCCGGAAGAAGGCGGCCCACTTCGTGTGGTGGGGCAGGATCCCGGTGTGGAGCATGTCGGGATTGGTGATCACCACATTCCCCTCTTTCCGGATCGCCCGCCTTGCATCAGCCGGAGTGTCGCCGTCATAGGTATAGGTTGCCGCAGGAAGGTCGAGGGCACCGATCAGGGAGTGGAGTTCCTCGTACTGGTCCTGAGCCAGGGCCTTGGTAGGAAAAAGATAAAGGGCCCGGGTCCCGGGGTTTTCCATGAGCGAGGTCAGGACAGGGAGATTGTAACAAAGGGTCTTGCCGGAAGCTGTGGGGGTCACAATGACGACATTTTCCCCCTCAACAATCCCGTCGACGGCCTCCCGCTGGTGGGAATAGAGTTGCTCGATCCCCCGTGCCGCAAGGACCTGCCGCAACTGCTCCGGCACGCAGGGGGGGAAGGTGCGATAACTCCCCTCCCGTGCCGGGATCACCCGTTCCGCAGTAAAACGCCGGGAAAAATCTTTGCGGGACCGCCATTGTTCCAGGATAGAGGACACACTCACCGTTGCTCTCCTGTCACCTGCCTGAGATGGATTCGGGGGAAATAGACGTCGTTTAGTCTACAGGATTTTTCAGGGAATGAAAAGAGGGAATGGGGCAGCAACAAATCGGAAGAAAAGGAAGGGAATAACGATTGGAGGATCACGAAAAAAAACGCCCCCCATAAGGGGGGCGAAAAAAAAGTTTACATCGTGTGGGGACATCTCGTCATGGACAATGAAATGGACTACCCGGGGCTCCCCGTGAGGGTGTTCCG
>CAYQVN010000211.1:0-4098 GCA_964420895.1 uncultured Nitrospirota bacterium
TTTTCAACGATGCCCGACTGCTTCCCAAAGAAGACGCCATGGCCCTGGACGGGCTCTTCTGTGTAGACGTGGAATACGGAAAGACGGAGGTCGCGATTCGCGCCTCCTTCCTGTCCGCCCTGAACGGAAAACAGGCGGCCATCCTCGTCCCCACGACCCTCCTGGCCCGGCAGCATGAAGAGACCTTTGCCACACGATTCCGCCCCTTTCCCGTTCGGGTGGAGATGATGAGCCGCTTCAAGACACGTCGTGAACAACAGGAAATCCTGGCAAGAGTCAAAAAGGGAGAGACGGATATCCTGATCGGGACACACCGCCTCCTCTCCCGGGATATCGCCTTTCATAATCTGGGACTTCTCGTCATCGACGAGGAACAGCGCTTCGGTGTACGTCACAAGGAAAAACTGAAAAAACTTCGCAAGGAGGTGGACGTGCTGACCCTCACGGCCACACCGATCCCCAGGACCCTGGAGATGTCCCTTCTGGGCATCCGGGACATCTCTATCATCAATACTCCCCCCGAGGACCGACTTTCCATCTACACCCGGGTTGCTCCCTTTTCCGAGGGGATCGTCCGGGAGGCCGTTCTGCGGGAGATGAATCGTGGCGGCCAGGTATTCTTTGTCCACAACCGGGTCCGGGATATCGACCGGATCGCTGCCATGGTCCGCCGGATTGTACCCGAGGCCAGAGTCGATGTGGCCCACGGCCAGATGGAGGAAGGACGGCTGGAGGATGTAATGAACCGCTTCCTCGACGTTGAGATCGATCTGCTGATCACAACGACCATTATTGAATCGGGCCTCGACATTCCGAACGCCAATACCATGATCATTCATAAACCCGAGGAATTCGGGCTGGGGCAACTCTACCAGCTGCGGGGACGGATCGGCCGGACCCATCACCGGGCCTACGCCTACCTCTTGACCCGAGCGGAGCGGACCCTGACCACCGTCGCGCGGCAACGGTTGGAGGTCATTCAGGAATTGACCGAACTTGGATCGGGATTTCGTCTGGCCGCACGGGACCTGGAGATCCGTGGCGCCGGGAATCTCCTGGGCGCCAAACAATCGGGATTTATCTCCGCCGTGGGGATCGATCTCTACATGCAGCTCATCGAAGAAGTCGCCCTCAAACTGAAGGGAGAAGAACGGGAAGAGGTGATCGAGCCCACGATCCAGATGCGCGTCTCGGCCCGCATCCCGAAGGCCTATGTCCGGGAAGACCGCTTCCGCCTTGACCTTTACCGGCGCCTGGCCCTTCTCGATTCCGACGAGGAATTATACCGGATCGGCGATGAGATGAAGGACCGGTTCGGCACACCGCCGAAAGAGGTCAACGACCTCTTCCGCCTGACGGAGCTACGCATCCTCTGCAGAAAGCTTCGCGTCCTGGAGATCCTCGAACAGAAAAAGGGAGTCCGCTTGACCTTCGACCGCAAGACCCCGGTCTCGCAGGAACGGATTCTTGCGCTCCTTCAAAGCGCCCCAGACCGTATTCGCCCCATTTCCGAATTTCAGTTGGAATTCGGGAAGGAGGAAGAGTCCTTCGGCGAGGCCTGGGCACAGACGAAAAACTTCTTGCAGGAACTCATCTGATTATGATAGGAACCCTGTCATGTCGTACGCACCGATTGTCCGGACACCCGCTTTTCTGATGCTATTCCTTGCCTTCACATTTCCTCCCATGCTCCTTGGATGCCGCGAAGCGCCGGAGGAAGGGGGGGCGTCCATCGTGGCCCGTGTGAACGGTGAAACGATCCTCCAGGAGGAACTGGATCGGCAGATGCTCCGTGTCGATAACAGTTTTTCCCTGCCGGCAGAGCAAAAGGGGGACCGGAAATTCTCGGAGATGATCCTGCGCCGGATAATTCGGCGGCGCCTTCTGCTTCAGGATGCAAAGAAGAAGGGAATGACACTCTCCGATCAGGACGCGGCAAAGGTCGTGGCCGAGCATCAGGGCGAGATGTCCCGGAAGGAACTGGAAGAGATGCTCGACAACTCTAATCTCAATTACGAGGAGTGGAAGAAGGAGGTCATTGAGGATGCCGCCATCAAACGGCTGATCGATCAACAGATCGACGCAAACCTCCGGACCGACAATGAAGAACTGGTGGCCTACTACGAGGAACATCCCGATGAGTTTGAGCTGCCGGAACGGGTCCATGTCCGCCAGATTGTGTTGGCCAAGGAAGAAGAGGCCATCAAGGTGCGCAAACGGCTCACCGACGGGCAGGAGGACTTCGGCCTGGTCGCAGTGGAGGTCTCCCTCAGCCCCGATGCAACTCAGGGAGGAGATATCGGCACCTTTGCCCGGGGGCAGATGCCGCCCGAATTCGACAAGGTCTGTTTCGCACTGGAAATCGGCGAAATCAGCCCGGTCGTGAAATCTCCTTACGGCTATCACCTCTTTCGTGTGGAGGAACATCTCCCGGCCGGCCGGCAAAGCTTCAAGGAGGTGCGAAATGGGCTTTATAATAAATTCCTGGCGCAGAAACGGGAAGCCGCCTTTGAGCGTTATCAGGAAGAACTCTGGAACAAGGCGGAGATCACCTTGTCGGTAGACCAGTAAAACAGCCACGTCGCAAGAACATGGCTTGTGTTTCCCATGGAATGGGAATACGGCTTTCAAGTCCCCCTTTGCAAAGGGGGATACAGGGGGATTTCAGGAAGTACATGTGAACAATCCCCCCTCCCCCCCTTTTATAAAGGGGAGATTATATGGAGACACCCCATGATACAAAAAATCCTTATCTTCATCCTCTTTCTCCTCGGAACCTTCGGCGCCGCCCAGGCCGTGATCCTCGACCGGATCGTCGCCGTCGTCAACGATGAGGTCATCACCCTCAGTGAACTGCAACAGATGGAGGCCTCCACCCTCCGGAGCGGAGAAAACCGGGCGAAGACTGGATCGGAAGAACTCCTCAAAGAGCTGATCAACAAAAAGATCAAGTTGCAAAAAGCAAAGGAACTCGGCATCAAGGTCTCCGACGAGGCTGTCACCGCAGGGATCCGGGAGATCGTCGAACGAAACGGAATCACCGAAGCACTGTTGCAGGAGAAGATTGAAAAGGAAGGCGTCTCCTGGAGTGATTACAAGAATCAGATCCGGGAACAGATGATCCTCTCCCGAATGTTGAGCCAGGAGATCCGCTCCAAGATTGTCCTGCTCCCCGAAGATCCGCGGGAATACTATGAGGAACACCAGGACCGTTTCGCGCGGGCAGCAAAGAAGCATATCCTCCGCATTCTGCTGACCCTTCCTGAAGGGGCAACACCGGACATCATTTCCGCCCGGAAGAAAGAGATGGAGAATTTGCGGGAGCAAATTGTGAGTGGTGAGAATTTCCGGCAACTTGCCGTCCGCACCTCGGAGGGCCCGGAAAGCAGAAACGGTGGAGAACTCGGCTATTTTGCCGAAGGGGAACTCCGGGAGGACCTGAACCGGGCCATTGAAGGATTGAAGGCCGGTGAGGTCACTCCGGTTTTCCAATCCCCGGAGGGCATCACCCTTTTAATGGTAGAGGATATCAAGACCTCAGCCCCGATCCCCTTCGAAGAGATCGAAGACGCCATCAAGGAGGCCGTCTACCAGGAGAAGGTCCGGAAGAAATACGAATCCTGGATCAAGGAGTTGCGGGAGGGGGCCTACATAGAAATCAAACTCTGAATCGACTCAAAAACATTTACAATATCAAAAGATCCCCGCCAGATTCTCAATCCCCGCGGGAACCTTTCGGAAGACCCGTTCCCAAACCTCCCGACTCTCCATGCAGAGATAGACCGGCACTTCAATCCCGAAGGAACGGATCCACTCCATCATCTTCCGGTATGCCGGGACACGGATGGAACGGAGATAGCGCATCTTCCCGTCGGGGCAGGGTACGAATTCTCCCGTCACGATGGCGCTTTGCGGGAAGCGTTCCCTCATGATCTCCTTCAAGGCCGGGGGAAAGCGCAGCCCTCCCAGACTGATCCAGGCAATCCCTTCCGGAGGAACGGCTCGAAAGATCGCCTCCACCACCCCGGCATATTCCTCCTCCCATCCCTCTCCAAGGATCATCGGGTCGAAATGAAAGGCAATTTTATAGCCGGAAGC
>CAYQVN010000212.1:0-4090 GCA_964420895.1 uncultured Nitrospirota bacterium
CCGGGCAAGCCGAAAAAGATCGCAAAGAAACCGATCAGGAAGAATAAAACAAGAAGGATGAAACCGACCGTTCCCATCATGATTTTTCAGGAGAAAGAGCCGTCCGGCTACGCCCCTCTCCCCCCGTCAGCTTTTGGCCGGTTGGGAAAACTTCTGAAAGTAAACCAGCACCGGACTGGCAATAAAGATGGAGGAATAGGTTCCGACGAGTACTCCCACCGTCAGGGCAAATGCAAAATCATGGATCACCTCGCCACCGAGGACAAGGAGAATGGCCACCACGATCAGTGTCGTCAGCGACGTCAAAAGGGTCCGGCTGAGGGTCTCATTAATACTGCGGTTGATTGTCTCCTCATAAGCCTCTTTCCGTTTCAGTGCAAAGCGCTCCCGAATCCGGTCAAAGACCACGATGGTATCGTTTAGAGAATACCCGACAATGGTGAGGACAGCCGCAATAATGGGAAGTGTAAATTCCTTGTTCAAAAGCGAGAAGACCCCCACGGTGATCAGAACGTCATGAACGAGGGCCACAATCGCCCCCACGGCAAAACGGAATTCGAAACGAACAGTTATATAGATGAGCACACCGATCATGGCATAGAGGAGCGCCAGGAGGGCCTTCGCCCTCAGGTCATGTCCCACCTGGGGACCGACGACCTCAACCCGTTCTACGATAAAGGCATCCCCGCCGAACTCCTTGGCCAGTCCCTCCTTGATCAGGTCGGAGAGATTCTTCATGCTTTCACTCGACTTTTCCACCCGGATCATCACCTCTTCTGGGCTGCCGTATTCCTGGATCACGCTCTCCCCTAAATCGATCCCCTTGAGGCTGCTCCGGATCTTGCTGATATCGGCGGCATCCTTGAATTTCAACTGCACCAGGGTCCCGCCGGCAAAGTCGATACCGTAATTCAATCCTTTGTGCGCTGCAATCGATCCAATGCCAACCACAATAATCGCCAGGGAAATTGCAATAAAGAGCATTTTATTTTTCAAAAAATCAATGTTCGTATTGGGTTTGATAATCTCCATATTCCCTCTCCATATTCCTGAAGGTTGATCAGATACTGAGGCTCTCTACTTCCCGTTTCCCCAGGTAGAAGTCAAAAATCACCCGTGTAATAAAAATCGCTGTAAACATACTGGCCACGATCCCGAGACAGAGGGTTACAGCAAATCCCTTGACCGGACCGGTACCGAACTGAAAGAGGACAAAGGCCGCAATCAGTGTCGTCACGTTGGCATCGAGGATGGTGCTGAAGGCCTTGGCATAGCCCCCGTCCACGGAGGAAAGAACCGTTTTGCCCTGGCGAAGTTCCTCCCGGATCCTCTCAAAGATAATGACATTGGCATCGACAGCCATACCGATGGTCAAAATAATACCGGCAATCCCGGGAAGGGTCAGGGCCGCGTTCAGACCGGAGAGGGCCGCCATGATAAAGAGGAGGTTCAGGACCAGCGCCACATCGGCAACGAGTCCCGCCATCTTATAATAGACAACCATGAAGATCACCACCAGGATCCCGCCGATGATAATCGATTTCAACCCCTTGTCGATAGAATCCTGACCGAGGGAAGGACCAACGGTTCTTTCCTCCTGGATCGTCACCGGGGCAGGCAGCGCTCCGGCCCGGAGGACAATCGCCAGATCCTTGGCTTCCTCCATGGTGAAACGGCCCGAGATCTGCGCTCGTCCGCCGGAAATCCGCTCGCGGATCGTCGGGGCGGAATAGACCGTGCCGTCAAGGATGATGGCCATCCTTTTCTTTACGTACTTGGCCGTCAGTTTGTCAAAAAGTTTCGCGCCTCGGCGGTCAAAGGTCAGCGAAACATAGGGGGTATTGAACTGGTCATAATTAACACGGGCATCGGTGATGGTATCGCCCGTCATGAGGACCCGTCTTTTCAGCAGCAGGGGATTCTTGTTCCCCGCCCCGTTCTTCTCGTAGAGGATCTCATCATCCATCGGCATGTCGCCCTGAAGGGCGCGGTCGACATCGCTCCCTTCATCGACGAGTTTGAACTCTAATCGTGCCGTCTTGCCGATCAGCGCCTTTGCACGTCCCGTATCCTTGAGGCCGGGTAACTGGATGAGAATGCGGTCCCGCCCCTCCCGCTGGATCGTCGGCTCGGAAACCCCGAACTCATCAACACGGTTCCGGATCGTCTCCAGACTCTGATCAATGGCAGAGCGCTTGATCCGCTCGATCTCCTGGGGCTTCAGGGTCAGGGCAATACGGTTCTCACCGCTCTCTTCTACGTTGAGGACACTGGCATAAGTCCGTTCGATGAGTTCCTTGATATTCGTAATGCCCTGCCGGTCGAGGGTCTCAATCTCCAGGGCATCATCGACCTTATCGACGAGGATATAATCGATTCCCTTGTCATCGAGAAGATCCTGGAATTCATCGACCATCCGGTCGAGTTCCGAATCGACAGCTTTTTCCGTCTCCACCCCCAGGATGAGGTGCATCCCGCCCTGCAGGTCGAGGCCGAGGTTGACCTTGTGCCCCTGGACGGGATAAAGAAAATAAACGGCGGCCAGGATACTGAAAAGGATCACCCCGGCTTTCCATTGCAACGATTTGTCCATCCTTTGCACTCCTTTCAACAGACAAAATAGATCAAAGCACCTGAATCACAGGATGACCACTCCCGCATTCTTACAATCTCCACATTAAAGATTGAATATATCATAGAGAAAGACAAAAACAAAGAAAAAACTCAGATTCGTCTTTCTTTTCAGAGTCTTTACCCATAGTCCTGCCAAAACACATCAGCGGCGTTTACCGGGAAGGCAAAAACACTCAGGAGGCCGATGTCTCCGCCCCGATCTTCCGGCTGATGGCGGAACGATCAACCTTGACCTTGACCCGGTCATCGAGCTGCAATGTCACCACATCGGGCGTAATCGCCTTCAATTCACCGTGAACCCCGCCGCTCGTCACCACATGGTCCCCCACTTTCAAAGCCTCCAGCATCGTTTTATGCTCCTTCGTCTTCTTCATCTGCGGACGGATGAGCAGAAAATAGAAGATCAGAACCATCAAAAGGAGCGGAATCATCGACTGGAAAGCACCCGGTTGGGCAGCCGGCGCCGCCCCTTCTGCAAATGCAAGTGTGAAAAACATGTCATCCTCCCGTTGAGAAGTTAAAAATTGAAACATCAAAAATCAAAGATAATTGACAGGCACCGCACTATTTATTTTTGCTGCACCTCCTGCGTCCGATAGACTCCGTAAAAATCCTCCCGGAACTTTCCCAACCGGTCCGCCCCGATGGCCTCCCTAAGATCGCTCATCAGGTCCTGGTAGAAGGTGATATTATGAATCGTATTCAATCGCATCGCCAGGATTTCGCCGGCCATGAAGAGATGGCGAAGATAGGCCCGCGAATAGTTCCGGCAGGTATAGCAGCCGCATTCGGCGTCGATGGGGACCTCCTCCCGGGTGTGGGCGGCATTCTTGATCACCAGCCTCCCCTGCCGGGTAAAGAGAAAGCCGTTCCGGGCGTTCCGGGTCGGCATCACGCAATCAAAGAGATCGATACCGCGACAGACCCCTTCGACAAGGTCCTCCGGTTTGCCCACCCCCATCAGGTAACGGGGGGAGCCCTCCGGCATATGGGGCTCCGTAACCTCAAGCATCTCGTAGAGCATCGGTTTGGTCTCCCCTACGCTGAGCCCCCCGATGGCGTAGCCGTCAAATCCGATCTTCACCAGTTCCTCAGCGCACGCCTTCCGTAGATCGGGATACATGCCGCCCTGGATGATGCCGAAGAGGGCCTGGTCGGGCCGGCTTTTCTGCTCCCGGCAGCGCCTTGCCCAGCGGAGGGTCAGCTCCATTGATTGCCGGGCATAGTCTTCCGTGGCGGGATAGGGGGTGCATTCATCAAAAGCCATAATGATATCGGCCCCCAGGGCCTCCTGAATCTCGACCGCAAATTCCGGCGTGATATGATGGCGGGACCCGTCTATATGGGACTGGAAGGTCACGCCCTCCTCGTCGATCTTCCGCAAGGCACTGTGACTGAAGACCTGGAATCCCCCGCTGTCCGTCAGGATCGGGCCGTCCCAGTGCATGAAGGGATG
>CAYQVN010000213.1:0-4088 GCA_964420895.1 uncultured Nitrospirota bacterium
CTATCGGACGTCTCGCCGGCGGTGTGGCCCACGATTTCAACAACATGCTCTCCGCCATCCTCGGCTATACGGAACTGGCCCAGGATGCCCTCCCCGAGGACCACCCGGTCCGGGAGGACCTGCAGGTCATCGCTGAGGCCGGTAACAAGGCCGCACAGCTTACCCGGCAGCTTCTCGCCTTCAGCCGGAAACAGGTTCTGGAGATCAAGCCCGTCAATCTCAATACGATCGTGGCGGAACTGGGCAAGATGCTTCACCGGATGATCGGCGAAGATATCTCTTTAGCCTTGCACACGGCATCCCCGGTAAAGAACGTCCTTGCGGATGCAAGCCAGATCGAACAGATTCTGATGAATCTATCCATCAATGCAAGAGACGCCATGCCCCAGGGGGGCCGCCTCGTCATCGAAACGTCGGATGTCATTCTGAGCGAAGAGTATGCCTGTGAACACAAGGGTGTCCTGCCGGGCCCCCACGTCATGCTGGCCGTCACCGATACGGGAGAGGGAATGAGCAAAGAGGTTCAGGAAAAGATCTTTGAGCCCTTTTTTACCACCAAGGGAATCGGCAAAGGGACCGGACTCGGACTGGCGACGGTTTACGGGATTGTCAAGCAGCATGGCGGTCTGATCTGGGTCTACAGTGAACCGGGGAAAGGAACGACCTTCAAGATCTACCTTCCTGCCGATGGTTCAGATATATCCATCATGGAAGAAGAAGAACACACCCCCCTTCAGGGCGGCAAGGAAACCATTCTGGTCGTGGAAGATGAACCGGCTATTTTGAAGCTGATCGTCAACACTTTGGGGCAACTCGGCTATCAGATCCTTTCGGGCGCCTCCGGTGTGGAGGCCCTCGATGCCAGCCGCTCCTTCAACGGCACGATCGATCTTCTCCTCACCGATGTGGTCATGCCCGGCATCAATGGGGTCCTCCTCAGCGAGACCCTGCGCACCGAGCGCCCGAAGATCCCGGTCATTTTCATGTCGGGCTATACCGACAGTCATATTGCCCACCATGGACTGCTCGATCATGGAGCTGCCTTTATCCAGAAACCGGTCACTCCCCGCATCATTGCCTTAAAACTGCGGGAAGTGCTCGACCACAAGGAAAAGGTTCCCGAAGTTGCCGACCGGTGCCGGTAACTTTACCTAACCCCAAAAGATAGATTTGATCAGGGGAATAAAGATTTTTTGATATCTGCCGATAATGTTTTTAACTGCCGTCACAACTGAATTTGAGAAGCCTGAGGAAACATGAAAAAATCCTTTCCGCAAAACGGCATCCTCGATCGACTTGTCTGGATCAGCATCCTCCTGGGAGGGTTCTACTGGCTTGGACATGCCGCACTGGAATCCTTTCTTTCCGAACAGTCTGTGATCAAACATATCTTATATCCTGATCTCTATACCTTTCTGGAACGCTCCTTTGTGATCCTTCCTCTGATTCTCTTCAGCTGGATCATCCGCCGTCTGGTGCATGAACGAACCCGGGCTGTCACAGCCCTGGAGGAGAAGGAACGTTCCATGTCAACCCTGCTGAGCCATCTCCCCGGCATGGCCTACCGTTGCAAAAACAACCGGGAGTGGACCATGGAATTCCTCAGTGAGGGCTGCCATGAACTGACGGGCTATCCCCCGGACGATCTCCTGGAAAACCACCAGATTTCCTACAACGACCTGATTCACCCGGAAGACCGAGAATCGGTTTGGGAGGAGGTCCAGACGGCAATCCGGGATCATCGCCCCTTCCAGCACATCTACAGGATCATCACAGCTTCCCGCTCCACCAGATGGGTCTGGGAGCAGGGGCAGGGGGTCTTTTCCCCCGATGGGAAGGTCGAGGCCCTGGAGGGGTTTATCAGCGACATTACGGACCGGAAAACGGCTGAAGAGGCCCTCACCCAGGCCTCCAATGAATGGCGCATCACCTTCGATGCGACCCAGGATATTATCCTGATGCTCGACGGCCAGTTTAATGTCATCAAGGCCAATAGCGCTGCATGCCGATTTTTCGACAAACCTTATGAACAACTCCTGGGAAAATCCTGTCTGCTCCTCTTCCCGGAAGACGAGGAAGCCTTGCAGGTCTGTCCCGTCCTTCGGATGGAGCAGACCCTGCAGCATGAAGAGCGCGAGATCTTTCTTCCCGACAAGGGGATCTGGGTCCTCGTCTCCGTTGATCCCATATTCGATCAACCCGACAAATTGATCGGCGCCGTTCAGATCATCCGGGACATCACCCATATCAAAGAGATGGAGAAATCCCTCCGGGAGGCAAAAGAGGAGTGGGAGGAGACCTTCAATATCATCAACGACGCCATCACCATCCACGATAAAGAGTTCAACATTATTCGGGCCAATCCTTCCGCCGAAGAGATGCTCGGACTTCCCCTTCTGCAAATGTCAAAGAAAAAATGCTATGAATCCTACCACGGGACGCCTTGTGCTCCCGAGGGATGTCCCAGTTGCCGGACCTTGCAGACAGGAATTCCCTCGACAACGGAGATCTTTGAGCCCCACCTGAACAAGTTCATCGAGATCAAGGCCCTTCCGAGACTGGACGATAACCGAAAGCTCATCGGCCTGGTCCATGTGGTCCGGGATATTTCAGATCGGAAAAAATCGGAAGAAGAACAGCGGCTCCTTCAAGACCAGTTGATCCAGGCCCAGAAGATGGAGTCCATCGGGAATCTTGCCGGCGGCGTAGCCCACGACTTCAACAACATGCTCTCGGCAATTCTCGGATACAATGAACTCTCCCTTGACATGCTCCCTGAAGATCACCCGGTGAGGGAGAATCTTCTGATCATCCATGAGGCAGGCGAAAAAGCGGCGGCCCTGACCCGCCAACTCCTCGCCTTCGGACGAAAACAGATCCTCGAAATGAAGCCGGTGAATCTGAATGTTATCGTGGAGAATATGAGCAAGATGCTCAGCCGTCTGATCGGGGAAGACATTGTATTGGAATTCCATACCCAACAGCCGGTGAAAAATGTGCTGGCCGACGCCGGTCAGATCGAACAGATCCTGATGAACCTGGCCGTTAATGCCCGGGACGCCATAGGGAGCGGGGGACACCTGATCATTGAAACGTCCGACCGAACCATCGATGGCGCGTTTTCGCACCCACGACTCAAAGTAGAACCGGGAGCGTATGTACAGATCACTGTTTCCGACACCGGCGAGGGAATACCCCGGGAGGTGCAGGAAAAGATCTTCGAGCCTTTTTTCACCACCAAGGAGCGGGACAAGGGAACCGGCCTGGGTCTTGCCACGGTTTACGGGATCGTGAAACAACATAGGGGCTGGATCTGGGTTTACAGTGAAGAGGGGATCGGAACAACCTTCAAGATCCTTCTGCCCAGTGCCCAAAGTGAGATTCGGCAGGAAGAGCCTGGAAACCGCCCCGCCCTCCAGGAAGGGACAGAGACGATTCTTGTTGTGGAAGACGACGAGGCCATCGGCCAGATGATCCGGAGTACCCTGAAGCCCCTGGGATACCGGATCCTCTCCGCAACCTGCGCCGACGAAGCATTGACACGCATCCGCAATACCGAAAAGAAGATTGATCTGGTTCTCTCCGATGTCATTATGCCGGGGATGAATGGCGTGGAACTGGCCGAAAAGATCCAAACCCTTCTTCCTAATATCCCGACGATCCTCATGTCGGGATACACCGACAACTTTATTGCCCAACACGGCGTTCTCAACGCCGGCTTCGCCTTCCTGCAGAAACCGATCACCCCCACCATTCTCACAAACAAGATCCGGAAAATCCTCGATCACGACAAGGCGCCGGTCAAGATCTCCTGAGTTTTCAACGATCAGATTTCAGCTCTTGATGTTATTTTTTATTTTTGACCTTTCCCCCGTGTTCCCCGTGGTTGGATTCTTTTGACTTTGCTTTCGCTCAGTTTGTCTCTCTTCGTTACCTTCATGTCCTTCATGGTGAATACTTTTTTGTTTTTGCATTTATCACGATTTGCTTTTCTCCGTGATCTGGTTTATTGTTGTCAAGCATACTTTCTTTACCGCCTGAGCCTTTTCTCCACCCACCCCCAGCCGTGAATTGCTCTCATGACGATA
>CAYQVN010000214.1:0-4083 GCA_964420895.1 uncultured Nitrospirota bacterium
GATAGAACCGACAGTCGTCTCTAAGGGGACCGACGAAAGGAGCCTGGGAGAGGGGAGGAAACTGAGGCCCTTGGCCGAAGCAAGTTATCAGGGGATGATGTCCTATTGGCAATCCGATGAAGGGGGAGGGCAGGATGAATAACCCTCGGGACAAGAGCCGGTCCCGGGGTTTTGTCTGGGGACTCCTCGGAGCATTGATCGTTGTCCTCGGGATCCTTTTGTTCTGGCAACGGGAAACCCCTCAACCGGAACAACCGGACTGGGACAAGATTACCCTCCCGGGATTTTCCCAGGTGTTACAAGGGACACCGAGCCATCCGGTTCGATTGCTTTTCCCCGGTCCGGAACGGGAACTTGCAATAGAAGAACGGGCAATCTATGCTGTCGAAAATGCCGTTGACGGGATGCGGCAAATCCTGATACTGCTTCTCTCCGGTCCTCGGTCAGACGGTTTGTTCCCCCTTCTGCCCGAAGGGGTGGTCCTGTGGGAGTTCTATTTTCATCAGGGGATAGCCTTTGTCGATCTCGCCGTTCCCCTGGAGGGGGTTCCTGCAATGGGATGTTTTGAGGAAGCACTTGCCCTGGAATCGATCCGGAGGACTTTGAGGGAGAATTTTCCCGAAATTGACCGGGTCCGGGTTCTCCTCAACGGACAGGAGCGGGCGACCCTGGCCGGGCATATCGCTTTGGAATAACGGGAAGACATCGTGCAGGATACGGAGAAAAGACTAAAGATAAAATCAAAGTCGAAAAGCGATCACCGCAAAGACGCAGAGGTCGCAGAGAAAAACAAACCAGGGAAAAAACAAAGGCAAAAGCAATCAACCACGGAGCACACAGAGAAAAGCGAGGCGTGGAAAATGCAGGATCAAAGGCGGAAAGCATTTGACCACGGGGAACACGGGGAGTCACGGGGGTAGACCCGGGGACAAAGGGTCAAAGGCACAGAGTTTAAGATCAAAATCGACGGCAAAATCTTTTTGACAGGATGAACAGGATCGACAGGATATACAAACCCCTTCTCCTCGGCGGGGAGAAGGCCGGGATGAGGGGGGAAGTTGGTTTTAGGCTGAAAGCTGACCGCTGAGTGCTGAAAGCTCAATTGAGAAGAGTTCCTTGACAACAATAAACCAGCTTGCGGTACGTAAAGGAGACATCATTTGCAACGATCGATCGGGATCTTCGATTCAGGCGTCGGCGGTCTGACCGTTTTTCATGAATTGATGGGGCAGCTTCCGGAGGAGAACCTCATCTATCTCGGGGATACGGCCCGTGTGCCCTACGGGATCAAGTCCGCCGAGACGGTGACGCGCTATGCCCTGGAGATCACCCGGTTTCTGATGGAGCAGGAGATCAAGCTTCTCATTGTGGCCTGTAATACCGCCTCATCGGTTGCACTTCCGGCCCTCCAGTCCCGGTTTCCTATTCCCGTCGTCGGTGTGCTGCTCCCCGGCGCCCGGGCAGCCGTCCGCGATTCGCGGGTCCGGAAGGTCGGCATTATCGGGACGGAGTCGACCATCGGGAGCAGCGCCTATGTGAAGGCGATTCACGCTTTGGATTCGGCAGTGGAAGTCTTCACCCGGGCCTGTCCGCTTTTTGTCTCTCTGGCGGAGGAAGGGTGGGCGGAACATCCATTGACGGTCTCCATTGTTCGGGAATACCTGAAGGATTTGCAGGAGACCGGAATTGACACGCTGGTGATGGGGTGTACCCATTATCCCATCCTCCGGTCCGCCATCGGGCGGGTGATGGGGAAGGGAGTGAAACTCGTCGATTCTGCCTCGGAGACCGCCCGGGAGGTAAAAGAACTCCTCACCACACAGGGACTGGATCATCGGAAGAACCCGGAGCCGGTGCGCCGCTTTTATGTTACCGATTCGCCGGAACGGTTCCGAAAGGTGGGCGAACGATTCCTGGAACAGGAACTGGCGGCCGTGGAGAAGATCACCCTCTAGGAGGAGAGGCTGCTGGAATGATGCCTGTTTAAGGGAAATAACGATTTATTTGGAATCTGCTTGACTCAGGCGAACAAAATCATTAGGATAGCCGGGTTTTGTCCAGAATGACATTCCGTATTGAGAGAACTGTCGAGGTGAGGTATACATTATGGCCAGAATTGACGGCCGGGCAGCGGATGTAATCCGTCCTGTGAAAACCACTAGGAACTATATGCGTCATGCCGAAGGTTCGGTGCTGATCGAAATGGGACAGACCCGTGTTCTCTGTACGGCCACGGTAGAAGAGCGGGTGCCTCCCTTTCTCAAGGATAGCGGCCGGGGATGGATTACGGCGGAGTATGCCATGCTGCCGCGGTCGGCCGGCGAACGGATCCGGCGAGAGTCTTCAGCCGGAAAGATCAAGGGACGGACCCATGAGATTCAGCGGCTCATCGGTCGGAGCCTGCGCTCTGTGGTCGATATGAATATGCTGGGTGAACGTTCCATCCTGATTGATTGCGATGTGATCCAGGCCGACGGCGGGACACGAACGGCCTCGATCACCGGCGCCTTTATCGCCCTCGTCGATGCATTCTCATGGATGAAGAGGGGTGGGCTGATTTCAAAAATTCCTATCCGGGATTACCTGGCGGCGATCAGCGTCGGTATCGTGGATGGCAAAGTTCTCCTTGATCTCTGTTATGATGAAGACTCCCGGGCCGATGTGGATATGAATATCGTAATGACCGGGAAAGGACACTTCGTGGAGATTCAGGGTACGGCCGAAGGGGATCCCTTTACCCGGGAAGAGATGGATGAAATGATTGCCTATGCCCGTAACGGGGTGGAAAAACTGGTCGGCCTCCAGAAGGAACTATTGGGAGAGGGAATCGGCGCCTTGTAAGACGCGGATCCGTCAAAACGATGGATGTAGTTGTTGCCACACGAAATCCGAACAAGGTCGAAGAAATCCGGCAGATTCTGAAAGGGAGCGATCTTCGGATTATCAGCATGGACGATATTCCTTCCTTGCCGGATGTCCTGGAAGATGGCCTGACCTTTGAAGAGAATGCCCGGAAGAAGGCTCTGGAGATCGCCAAGTTGACGGGACGGCTGACACTGGCCGATGATTCCGGCCTGGTTGTCGATGCCCTGAACGGCAGGCCCGGTGTCTATTCTGCCCGTTATTCAGACCCGGATGCGACGCCGGAAAAGAACAATGCAAAGCTTCTGGAGGAACTCCGGGAGATTCCGATGAAGCGGCGGACGGCCCGATTCGTCTGCGTGATTGCGATTGCCCGACCTTCCGGGAAGGTGGATCTTGCCGAAGGAAGGTGTGAAGGACTCATTGCAACGGAATTGCGGGGCCGTCAGGGGTTCGGTTATGATCCACTTTTTGTGATCCCCGAACGGGATATGACCTTTGCCGAACTGGGAGGGGAGGAGAAGAACAAGATCAGCCACCGCTCCATCGCCCTGCAAAAGGCGGCAAAGATTATTTTGGGATTTCCTGAGCAGGAAAAAGGTTGAAATCAGAAACGAAAATCACTATAATCTTTTCAGCTCAGGGGTCAGGGCCTCAGCCCTGTTGGAATATTCGCGAATCACGGGGCGTAGCGCAGTCTGGTTAGCGCACCTGCCTTGGGAGCAGGGGGTCGGAGGTTCAAATCCTCTCGCCCCGACCAAATCTGAAATTTTGCACCGCAAAATTTCAGCGCCTGTAGCTCAGTTGGATAGAGCAACGGCCTTCTAAGCCGTGGGTCCGGGGTTCGAATCCCTGCAGGCGCGCCAGTCTTTTGAAAAGTGAACTGCCGTTGTTACGCACGACGGTAGTTCATTTTTCAAAACGTGGTGGGTGTAGCTCAGTTGGTTAGAGCGCAAGGTTGTGGCCCTTGAGGCCGGGGGTTCGATTCCCCTCACTCACCCCAATGATTACGGAAAACAGGAACTGGTAGTTAGGAAATTGTTTTTTGCATGATTTTCTAATTTCCATTTTCTGATTTTCAAACACTGCGCCCGTAGCTCAGTTGGATAGAGCGTCGGACTTCGAATCCGCAGGTCGCAGGTTCGAGTCCTGCCGGGCGCGCCAGTACATCAGGAAAGAGGAATTAGAAAATAGGAACTGGAAAAGCGAAGGACGAATTAC
>CAYQVN010000215.1:0-4049 GCA_964420895.1 uncultured Nitrospirota bacterium
TCTTCGCTGCGACCACTACGCAAAGACGGTTTGAGATGGATCTCCCGGTTGGAAAAGAGACAACTCCGCAGACGCCCATCGGAAGTCAACCGCAGGCGATTGCAGGAATCACAGAAGTGGTTGCTTACGGGACTGATAATCCCCACGCCCCCCCTGCCCCCTTCGATACGGTAGCGAACGGCGGGACCTTCATAGGAATGATGGGCAACGGGTGTAATCTCTGTGTGGACCCGGATCCGTTCGAGGATCTGCTTGGCGGGAAGAAAGTGTTGCTGCGGATCAGGCCTGACTCCGGTCGGCATGAACTCTATAAAGCGAACGTGGTAGGGGCGCTCTCGAGCCAGGCGCACAAAAGCCGGGATTTCATCGTCATTCACCCCTTTCATGACGACCATATTCAGCTTGATCGGCTGGAAACCCTCCGCCTCGGCCGCTGCGATCCCCGCGAAGACATCCTCTATCTCGCCCTGCCGGGTGATCCGGCGGAAACGTTCCGGGTCCAGTGTATCAAGACTGATATTGATCCGCCGCACCCCCGCCGCATAGAGGGGTCGGGCAAATTCCTTCAGCAGGATGCCATTGGTTGTCAGGCTGATCTCCACCAGACCGGGGATACGGTGGAGCCGGCTGATCAGGTCGACCACCCCGCGACGGACCAGCGGTTCCCCCCCGGTGATGCGGATCTTGGTGATCCCTTCCCGGACGGCAAAAGTCGCCACACGGAGGATCTCCTCATAACGAAGGATTTCCCTATGCGGCAGATAAGGTCCCTTGCGGTCGGGTACGCAATAAAGACAGCGCAGGTTGCACCGGTCGGTCACGGAGATGCGAAGATAATTGATGCGGCGTTTGTGGAGGTCAAAAAGTGCCATACGCTACCGGTACTGCGGCTTCAATTCATATTTGTCACTGATATACCCATAGACCGGGACTGTTACAATACGCTGAAAGGAATTGTTCCGGATCTGCAGATAGCCCTGGTAGACACCTTCTTTTTTGGCCGGTGTCGCGGCGACCTTGATCTTGACGGTCTCCTTCGGTTTCACCGTCCGTTTTGTCTTCGGATCGCCACTCTCCTCCACGGTAACACTGTTCCGGCCAACGAAATCTTCCAGCAAGAGATCGGCCGTTCCATTGTTGGTCACCGAGACTTCCCGGACCACCGATCCACCGGGAGGAATGACACCGATATCAAGACTCATTGGTGCAACTGCAATACGGGGCTGGTTTCCGGCATCAACCTCTCCGGCGATCCGGACCGCCGCCTGGGGCTGCTCCGGATCATTGGAATAAACGGTAATCGTCTTGGTTTGATGCCCCCGCCGTCCCCGGGAGTTAAAGGTCACCTTCAGGGTCCCCTGCTCACCCGGCGCCACGGTCTTGGCGGAAGTCACCGCCGCTGTACATCCGCAGGAGGTCTTCACATCGGTGATGACCAGTTCGGTGTCTCCTGCGTTCTGGAAGCTGAATTCATGGGTCACCTCCGTCCCCTCTTTCACCGTTCCGAAATTGTAGTCTTTCTCCTGGAAATTGATCCGCGGATTGGCCGCCTCGACCTGGGACAGGCCAATCCAAAAGAATATTCCAATGAACGTCAAAAACACCCGCATCTTCCTCATCTCATTCTCCCTTTCCCGGCATAAATCCGACATAGATCCCGTCCTGTTGTTGCGACGTAAGTATAAAGTTTCATTGATTTTCTGTCAACCTTATTGTCCCCTCATGGTCCCCCTCCAATCCAGCGATCAAGATGGTGGATCTTCCGGAAGATGGGAGATCCGGCAAGGTGGGACTGATCTCCACTTATCCAGTCACTCTGTAACAACATGAATTGGGACGGTGAGGAGTGCGGATTATTCATGTTCCTTTCAGACCGGGGCGGGGAATCATCTATGGCCGGCACTTGACAGGGAAGAGGTTCTCTGACATTTATTGTATCATCTTCAGGCATAATATTTTGTCACAGACAGAGCATTTTATTAACTTTCATGGGAGGAAATCAAAATGGCCTACATGATCAATGATGAGTGTGTCGCCTGCGGGGAATGTGAAGAGGCCTGTCCCGTACAAGCCATCACGGAAGGAGATCCGACCTATGTAATCGATCCGGCAAGATGCATCGAATGTAAGGGGCTTCACGACGAATCGCAATGCGCTGAAGTCTGCCCCGTCGATGCCTGTGTGCCGGACCCGAACCACGTGGAGAGTGAAGAGGCTCTCCTGGCGAAAAAAGAAGAACTGGGATTCTGAAATGAGTGACTTCTTTCAGAACGGGATGGTTGCGACCCTCCATAATCTCGGGACCACAGAACTGGACGTACTGGAGAGTAAACTCCTCCGCTATTCCCGGGAGAAAGGGATTACCCTCGTCCTCCCTTCGCTCTTCTCGGAACTGCGGGGAGAGGCACTCAAGAGGATCCTCCAGGAACTCCAAAATGTGCAATACCTACGGGAGGTCGTGGTTACTCTGGGACCTACGACAACTGAGGAATTCGAGGAGGCACGGAAGTTTTTCTCCGTTCTCCCCCAGCCGGTCACTCTCCTCTGGAACAACGGTCCCCGTCTGGGGGCCCTCTTTTCCCTGATGAAGGAATACGCTCTTGACCCTGGACCCGACGGGAAGGGGCGAAGCGCCTGGATGGCCTACGGCTATGTCATCGCCGAGGGGGGAAGCCGCGTCATCGCCCTCCACGATTGTGACATCCTGACCTACAGCCGGGGACTTCTGGGGCGCCTCATCTATCCCGTCGCCTCGCCCCATCTCGACTATGAATTCTGTAAAGGCTTCTACAGCCGTGTCACCACCCGGATGCACGGCCGGGTCACCCGCCTCTTTGTCACTCCCCTGATCCGTGCCCTGATCCGGACGGTCGGCCATCTTCCCATACTCGACTACTTCGACAGCTTCCGCTATCCCCTGTCCGGCGAGTTTTCCATGCTCACCGATCTCGCCCGGATCAACCGGATCCCCGCCGACTGGGGACTGGAGGTCGGTGTTCTGGGCGAGGTCTACCGGAACTGTTCCGTCAAACGGATCTGTCAGGTGGAACTCTGTGACAATTATGACCACAAACACCAGGCCCTTTCCCCGGAGGATCCGGGCAAGGGGTTGAACAAGATGGCCACGGACATCGCCAAGAACATCTTCCGGACCCTCTCATCGGCCGGGATTGTCTATACCCCGGGATTCTTCAACACCATTTGTGCGGCCTATCTCCGGATCGCCCAGGACATGATCGACCGGTATCACGGGGATGCCATGATCAACAGCCTCGATTATGACCGGCACGAAGAAGGGACGGCAGTGGAGGTCTTTACCCGCGCCATCCGACGGACAGGCGACATTATCACCCGGGATCCCCTGGGCCCGCCCCAGATCCCTGCCTGGAACCGGGCTTTCGCCGCCATCCCCGATTTTGCGGAACAGCTCTTGGAGGCCGTCCGTGCCGACAATGGATAGGCCTAACCTTTTCCTCCCTTGGTTGGATGTGAATCGATGACCCCATCCCAAAACAAAGACACTCTTCCGGGCGTGATCTTTACGGACCTGGACGGAACACTCCTTTCTCCCGAGACCTACCAACCGGGACCCTCCCGGGAAGCCCTGGAAATCTGCAAGAATCGGCAGATCCCCGTCGTCTTTGTCTCAAGCAAAACCCGGGCGGAGATCGAGGTGATCCGGCGAGATTTAAACCCGGACGACCCTTTCATCTCCGAAAACGGCGGGGGGATCTATCTCCCGCAGGAGATGTGGCGCAAACCACACGCCTATCTGCCGCACTCGCAGCAATATCAGTGCTCTTGAGAATGGCGGTGAGCAGTTCCGCACCTTCTGATGACAACCGATCCTCTGGTGTAATCAGGGGCGCATGCTCGCGGCTGACATAAAGGACTCCTCGCAAGTCAATATCAGCAATCTGAGGCGTGATCGCAAGCCATTCGCGGATAAATGGATCATCCCAGAGCTGATCCAGCTCAAGTTCCTCGTTAGCCGCAGCCTTCTGCTCCCACTCAGCTCCTGTGAGTTAGCAGCTCTCCTATATTCCTGA
>CAYQVN010000216.1:0-4033 GCA_964420895.1 uncultured Nitrospirota bacterium
CCTTTTCGAGCCATTGCCGGTACAATGATTCCAGCCGCTCCCAGGAGAAACGTTCCGTCAGTTCCCGGGTTTCTCTCTGGGACAGTCTTCGCTTTGTACGGAGCAACTCTTTCAGACGAGGAAGGAGTTCTCCATCACGATACAGAAATACGGAGGGAAACAACTCCCGATAGGATAGACGCTCCGGCAGGAGGGGCCGGCAACCTGCACGGACGGCTTCCAGGACTGCCATCCCGAAGAATTCATGGTGTGCTGTGGAAACCACGATATCCCCCCGTCGCAGCCATCGAGTATACTCCTGCCGTGAAGGGGTGTAACCGAAATGGAGGATGCGGTGCGCCAGTTTTTGCCTCGCCTCCGTAAAGATCGCCGGCGTTTCCCGAAAAGACTGCCCGAGAAGGATCAGACGAAAATCGACCCCTTCCTCGTCAAGTATGCAGAGAACCTTGAAGAATTCCTCGGGGTTCTTGTCATGTTCCCAACGGTGATTCCAGAGGATGACGGGTACTCTCTCCCCTTCGTCTGTCTCCCCCTCATCGATCAAGGTAAAGTCAATCGCTGGCGGAAGAATCTGCGCTTTTGCACGGATTCGGCCAACGGGATCCTCCAGTTTCAGATCGTATGATTTTTTCTGGAGTTCTTCGATCCCCGACAGAAAGGATTCCAGGTTGTAGGCCGAATTAAAGGCAAGGGCGTCTGATGCAAGGGCTGTCGTCATGTTGGTCAGGGCAAAATGAAAGTCCCTTTCCTCTTCGACCTGGACCGGATAGGCGAATTGATTCTCATGGAAATAGGTGAGGATCGGGATCTCCCGAACCCAGGAAGGAGCAAGCCCGCGAAATGCAGCGACATCGACAAAGGTGGAACAGAGGATCCGGTCATAACGCTTGCCCGATGTCCGGAGTTGCTGCGCATAAAAAGGAGCGCTGAGTCGCATACGCCACTTCCATTTCCGTGCCGGGAAGGTCAGGAAGGTGAAGGCAAAAGGGAGACGTGAGACCTGCGTCAGGAAGGTCTTATGAGATCCGCCATAATAGGGTTCCAGGACCAACACCCGCAGTAGCGGTTTCGAGAGACTTTTTTCATTCATTCGCACAGGAGAGATCCGGGGTGGGCACGGTATGCTGGCGGATCATTTCATAGGAGACAATCGCTACGGCATTCGATAGATTCAAAGAACGCATCCGGCCGGTCATGGGGATGGTGATCGTCCGGTCGGCATTCTCCCGGAGCAGATCATCGGGCAATCCCTTCGTCTCCTTCCCGAAGACCAGAAAATCACCTTCCCGATAGTTCACTTCGGTGTAGCGCCGTTTTCCCTTACGGGAGGCATAGAAGAAGCGGCCCTCGGGATATGCCTCCTGCAAAGCGGACAAGGAATCATGGTAGTGGAGGTCGAGGTATTCCCAGTAATCGAGCCCTGCCCTGCGCAAATGTTTTGCATCGGTCCGGAATCCGAGTTTTCCGACGAGATGGAGGGTGGCTCCGACACCGACAGAGAGGCGGGCGATATTCCCCGTATTGGGGGGGATTTCCGGTTCTATCAGGACGATATGAAATTTCGGCAATCGAATAGTTTCCATAGTCATTATTTTCATCTCATGCGCTTAAGAAAAGTGTATTGGATTATAGCCAAGCCGGCCAAGGGAAAACAAGGAAAAAAGAGCCGGTCTTTCCCATCATGTCTATTCAGGGCAGAAGGCCCTCACGCAATATGACAGGGGTTATTTACCCCACGGCCTTCGGTGGACAACGTGACCCATCAGAGATAGGCTTTGATATGAATATTCAAGGGAGAGAGATCGTCTGACAAGGTGTAAAGGATTTGTTCCTTAGTCTCCGACAATCAAAAGGAGGTTTGTCATGAAAAAATGGATCTTTCCCATGTTGCTGTTGAGTTTTTCTCTTCTTGCTTTCGTTCCCTTTGCAAGTGCCGATGACCGGAATCATCGCGGAAGAAGGGGCCTAGCCGTACAGACGGGAGATCATGAACACTCCCTGCGAGCCGTTGCGGATCGTCATGACCGGCGTCATGACTTGCGGCATGAGAGAAGAGAACATCATCGCAAGGCGGTGCGACACCATCACCGTTCCCATCGTTATAATGACCGGTATCGCTATTACAACTCGTTCTATACCGATGGCTTCGGCATTTTCCTGAACTACGGAAGGAGTGCCGGTTACGGTTATCCCTACCGCCCTTATGGCTATCGGAACGGCTGGAGCAACTATTACGGTTATGGGCGGGGATATGGAACCCCCGGTCGCTATGGCGGACGGTGCCGGTAACCTGCTTTGTCAGTGTTGATCTTGCCCGAGCATCCGGTATTTGAATGACTGTCTGGAGAGCCCCGATGGGGAACGGTTAAGACCGGTCGCATAACGGCTTCGCCGGACCCATCTTGAAATGTTGTTTGCCCCGTCATCAAGGACCCAGTCGTAGGTGGGGCAGAAGGTGGAAAGGTAGGTCTTGCTCCCCTGTCGGTTGCTGTAGAGAAAGTCAAAGGGATTGCGACCTTTGTAGTCCCTTTGACCTTCCGGGCCGGGGAGTTTGTGGATGTAAATACCGAACATCCCCTTTCGTAACTGGAAACCCTTCTTCAACGTCTGCAGTATCCACGGCTGTTTTGCCGTCTGGTATCCGATCAGTACGACCACAAAGTTGGTTCGGCCAAATTCACTGGTCAGCAGATCTTCAAACTCATTTCCCCCTCGGCCTGGCCCCTTCCCCCATCTGCCCGGGGTTCCAATTTCGCAGGTTTCAATCTCATCGATCTTTTGCCATTTCTCCAAGACTTTATGCGCACGGGAGGCATCCCGTGCGGCATGAAAAGCGACAAAAAGATTGTATGCCATTGTTCCACTCCCTCTGACAAACGGCATCTGGATCGCCTTGTTCTTTCGATTTTTGAGAACCCGATAACGGCAGGAATATCCGCAAGTATACCTCCAAGGGAGGATTCGTCAAGTATCCCCGGAAATTTTTATGAAATATTTCAACGGCTTCTTTCGGGGTTAAAAAAGAGAGGGTAACGATGAGAAGAGAAATATTGACGGATTTGGGGTGATGGGGTTAAAATTTTAGTAGGACCTTCAAAAAAAAGGAGAATATCGTGCTGGAATTGAGTACCCCTTTTGTCATGCGGGAAGATTTGTATGCCTGTGACGGAACCCTGATCGTGCGTCAGGGAGAGATTCTCTCCAATCAGGTGATCGACGAAATCCAAAAGAGCGGCCGAATGAGGGCACAAGAGACTTCCCTCCTGAAAACTTCGGAGGTTTTCGACGATTACCGGGCCGTTATGGAGGAAGAAAATTACAATGTGATCTTTGCTGATGATGCCCTAAAGGAGGAGGTGCTCGACTTGGTGGGTGAGATCTCCCTGACACGGGATATCTACCAGGAACTGGAACTCTTCAAGGTCATGGACCATTACACCTACCGACACATCCTGATCACCTCGCTGATCGCTATCCTGTTGGTGAAAGACTTTTTCCCGGACCGTCAACAGGTCGTCCTGGCGGGTTCAGCTGCCCTGACCCACGATTTCGGTAAATCCCGTATCCCCATTGAGGTCCTGCAGTCCGCCCGAAAACTGGACTACGAAGAATTTCTCTATATTCTGGAGCATCCCTGGATCAGTTTCCTTCTCCTGGCCTATTATACGGGAGAGGCGGAATCGGTCCACCCCATGGTGGCCTTCAATCATCATGAAAAAATCGACGGTTCCGGTTATCCACGGGGGATCAAGATCGAAGATCCGATCATTCGTCTTGTCACAATCTGCGATATGTTCGATGCCCTCATCTCTCCACGAACCTACCGTGTCGATCCTTTCAATGTACGTGGAGCACTCGACTTCCTCTATGAGGAGGCGACCTTCGGGCGTCTCGACATGACCTTTGTCAAACTCCTGATCTCCCATAACCGTCACTCCAAGACACCCATCGATTCATTGATCATCTCCCAGGACAATACAGGTTATCGCCCCACTTCGGATAAGAACAATTACAGTTGTCATGAAGATTACGA
>CAYQVN010000217.1:0-2850 GCA_964420895.1 uncultured Nitrospirota bacterium
ATCACTCTTCATAGTCACCCTCACTGGCCTCATCAAGGTCGATGATCTTGTCCCCCAGTAGATAATCTTTGGTTTTGTACTTTGTGATGTTCCCGATCTTCCGGATGATCTCCGTCATCTTCTTTACCGATTCATAGATAATTTCGATCTCCCGACTGTCGGGGGAGACCCCTTGTTCTTCGAGGGCCTCTTCCAGAAGTTTCACCTGGCAGTTGATCACGGTGAGCGGTTGATTCAGTTCGTGGGCGGCGGCGCCGGCCAGCTCCATGATGGCGATCTTCTTTTCCTGTACCACCAGTTTGTCCTGGGCGGCCTTCAGTCGGAGCGCCGTCTTGACCCGGGCCAGAAGTTCGGCCATGAGAAAGGGTTTCTTCACATAGTCGACGGCACCGGCTTCCAGTCCCCGCTGCAGGTCCTCCGGTTCATTCTTGGCGGTCAGCATGATGACGGGAATCCCCTGGGTCTTCTCATCGGTGTGCAATTTCCGGCAAGTCGTGATCCCGTCCATCCCCGGCATGATCACGTCCATCAGCAGGAGATCGGGTGAGAGTTCCTTGGCCAGACGGATCGCCTCTTCACCACTTTCCGCAGAAAGGACTTCATAGTCATGGTGTTCCAGAACCGCACGAAGAACTTCACGGTTGTCCTGAGAGTCGTCAACGATGAGAATTTTTTCCGCCATTACAATCCTTGCGTAGTTCCTTCGAGCAATAAAACACAATTTTTATAACGTTTTCGGGTCAGGTGTCAAGCCGATTCATCGGTCGATGAGGGTATATTCCCGGTTTCCTAATCCGAGGGCAGCGGCGGCGTCGATATGTTTCTGGCCGTTGACCTGATGGAGTTTGACCATGATATCGTCACCGGCCTGTAATTCCCGGTCCTCGGCCATGGAACCGGGCAGAGGCGGGCTCTGTCGGAGCAGATCGTAGGAGGCCTGGTCGACAGCCACGATATCGTCTGAGACAAGGATCCCCAGGTCCTGGATCACCGGCACATCAGCGCCGGGCATGCAGTCGCACTCGGGCTGAATCTCGAGGAGGAAATTGATATAGAGAACCCGGTTTTGCTTGAATGTGGAGAGGACGGCCTTCGTCGATTCCGCCATCCCCTGATGAAAGCGCTCTTCGTCCATCGGCATATCGAGGGCCCCCTCGGGACAGACACGGGTGCACCGTCCGCAGCGCCAGCATTTCTTGGCGTTGTATTCCCACAGTTCGTTTTCAAAGGAGCAGGAGTCGAGAGGACAGATCTCCACGCACTGGTTGCAGAGGTTGCACAGTTCCTGGTCCCATTCGATCTTCCCTGCTGTGTGATGGGCATGCATCCCTCCCCGTCCATGCTTCCAGTCGTGGTCACGACTGGCCCCGGAGAGTCCCCCCATGGCAAGGTTCTTGATGGCGCCGCCGATTCCCGCGTTGACATGTCCCTTGAAATGAGAAAGTACCACCATGGACGGTGTATCATAGATGGCGGAGGCGACAAAGACCTCCCCCTGTTCCTCACCGGAGGGGACTGCGACATGATCGTTTCCGAAGATCCCATCGGCCAGGACCATCGGCGCACCGCAGGAGTGTTCGTTGATCCCGTTTTCGTTGGCCACCTTCAGGTAATTGAGCCCCTTGATCCGGACCGTGTCGGTGACGAAGGGTTTTCCCCCTGCTTGGCGGACTGCCTCGACAACCTTCCGGACCAGGAGAGGGCGGATAATGCGGTGGGCACCTTCCGAACCGAAGTGCATCTTGAGGGCCACGGGATCCTTTTTCTTGAGATATTTGGCAACCTGCATTTCTTTCAGCAGCGTTTCAAAACGGCCGGCCAGGCTCTCCTTGTAGGACCACTTCGTGGCCCGGGCGGAGACGTAATAGACTTTGCTCGGTTCCATCGGTTTTCTCCTTTGTATGTTTCTTAATCGTAATCTTGTTCTTAATCTTAATCGCTTTGATCTGTTACTCGGAGCAAAGAGAAGGACCTATGATTAAGATTAAGAGTAAGATTAAGATGGTTTCAAATCCTTATCACTGAGACTCGCTCGATAGACCTCTTTCTTCGATACGCCGAATCGCTTCGCGACGATCTGTACGGCCTCCTTCCGGGTGACCCCTTCTTTCTTCATGGTCCTGGCGATCTCTTCGGGAAGGTTCAGATCCGCCGGCGTTTCGAGGACCTTTGCCGCCCCCTCCACGACGAGGGTGAATTCCCCCCGGACCTTCTCCCGGGATGTAAAATCTTCCAACGCCTCCTCCAGGGTTCCCCGGAAGATCTCCTCATGGAGTTTGGTCATCTCCCGGCAGACAGCGATTCGTCGGTTGCCGAACACTTCTTTCATGTCGGCCAGCGCGGCAGTAATCCGGTGGGGTGCCTCATAGAGAACAAGGGTCTCCCTCCGTTCCGCCAGGGCCTGGAGTGTTTTTCTCCGGGCCGTGGCCCGGTTCGGGAGATACCCGCTAAAGAAGAAGGCATCCGTAGGGAGCCCGGCCACGGAGAGGGCTGCCGTCAGGACCGAAGGTCCCGGAACGGCAATGACTGCAATCCCCTGCGTCAGGGCTTCGGAAATCAGTCTGTATCCGGGATCGGAGATCCCCGGCGTGCCGGCATCACTGATGAGGGCGATCTTGTCACCCGCTGCGAGGCGGCGGAGAAGGGTCGCCCGTTTTTTCGGTTCCGTATAGTCGTGATAACTGGTCATCGGTGTTGAGATACCGTAGTGTTTCAAAAGACGGGAAGAGTGCCGCGTGTCCTCTGCGGCGATACGGTCGACCTCTTCCAGGATCCGAACGGCACGGAAAGTGATGTCTTCGAGGTTTCCGATCGGTGTTGCCACGATGTAGAGGGTTCCTGTTGACATAA
>CAYQVN010000217.1:2950-4015 GCA_964420895.1 uncultured Nitrospirota bacterium
ATTAATGAGCATTTTTCCAGAAGAGCAAGAGGGCCATCTGTGCCAGACCGATGAGAAAACCGAGGACCGCCCCCACCAGTTCGATGTAGGCCAGCTCCTTGGCGATGAGGTTCATCAGGAGGGATTCGAGCTTTTCCATGTCGAAACCTTCCACCTTCTGGGAGACAAGTTCCTTCAGTTCCAGGGCATCCTGAAACTTTTCCACCAGCGGTCCCTTGTGTTCCTGCACCTTTTCGATAATGACCCCGCTTAAGACCCGCTTGAGCTGCCGGATGACTTCATGACCGATCAGCCCCAGGAGGGGAGTCTTCAAAAAGGCCGAGATCCGTTTGCTCTTGAGACGGCTTTCGAGGCTCTCCTCCACGGCCCGTTCCACCTCTTCCTCCCACCGGACCCCTTCGAGAAAACGGGTGATATCTTCTACGGTCAGTAGGTCCCGTTCCACCGTCTTTGCGATGCTCAAGGCAAACTCCTTGCGGCGGCGGGGGAGGAGCCCCTGGATGGTGACCCCGAGGACCTTTACCGGCCGGTAGGGACGGAAGAGCATCTTGATGGCGATCAGATTGGTGATCCATCCAATGACGGCACCGATCACCGGAAGGGTCAGGTAGCGCCAGTCAAAAATCATCAGGCCTCCATTGCATGGGAGGTACTATAACAATAATGAAATGGGGTGGCAATCCGTTTTCTTTCTCTGGATTCTTTGATCAAAGAACATTGTTGAGGGGGAGCAGGACCGGAATTTGCCCTGCAACCTTGACCGTTCCGGAAAGGGGGAGAGGGGAAGGGGAACACTCGCCGTCCCACTGGAAGGGGACCCCCGGTGGTGCAGACCAGGTGAAGCGATCCGTCTCAATCTGTCGGAGTCCTGTGGGCCGGCGCCGGAAAGGGAAAATCCGTGACGCAAGGATGCGGAGAATGTCGAGCGCCCCATCGATCAGGGTGACCGTAAAAAATCCGTCGGAAGGATCCGCTTCGGGGGCGAGGGGGAAACCACCGGCATAGTAGGGGATATTACTGACGATCACGCCCTTCAATGGAGCGGCCTTGCCGGAATGAATCAGT
>CAYQVN010000218.1:0-3980 GCA_964420895.1 uncultured Nitrospirota bacterium
CCGCCGGTAGAGGTGACATTCACGTTGTTCCCCGTAAGATTGATGTCGCCCGTGGCGGTCACATCGACTGAAGGGGCATTGATCGTCACGCCGCCGGTGGGGCTGACGGTGACCACCGTCCCGCCGGCCTTGATGACCACGTTACCACCGAGGCTTTGAATCTGGATCCCCAGGGAGGTGGTGATCCCACCGTCGGGATGTAGGACACCGGAGATCCGGGCATCCCCCTCTACGGTGAGCCGTTCCGTCGGGTTGAGGGTCCCGATCCCCACGAAACCGCCGGTGATGGCTGTCCGGCCGTCGGCAAAGATCTCCAGGGTATCGTCGGTATCCTCATAGAGATAGACAAAATCGGGGTCGCCCAAGACGAGTCGCGCTTCCGACCCGTTTAGCCCCGGCCCCTCGAGGCGAAGAACCATATCGGTATCATTCACAACGTGCAAGGCATGGGTGGGGCTCGCCGTACCAATCCCGATGCCGGAGGTGCCGATAAAGAACTGTGTGCCGCCGACGGTGAGTCCATTTGCCGGAAGGGTCAAAGATCCCGTCATGGTATCACCGGTGGTGTTGACCCAGAGGTCGGTTCCGGCCGCCATGAAGGCCGAGGAATTCATCCCGTCGAGGAGATCGGCATTGAGGCTGGAACCGCTGCCATCGACGATCTTGTCGCTGGTGATCGTATTGTTGGCGATCTTGGCGCCGGTGACGGTACTGTTCTGAATCATGGAATTCGTAATCCCATTGTTCACCACCGTCGTCGCCTGCACCGCCGTGGCCGCCTCCTGGGCCTTAAGGGCGAAGGCTACGCTCACAATCTGTTGGCGGGGAGTGAGAACTTCGGTGTCGACTTCCACTTCCAGCCATCGGTTGTCGGCTGAAAAGAGGGAAGGGTCGAAGCTTCCTACTGAAGACGTCCCTGAGCCGATCAGGACGTTGTAAATACCTCCGGTGACGGTGACGGTCTGTGTCTCCTCGTAGAGGAGATTTGCAGGGGCCGAAGCGACGGGGTCATCATAGATCCGGAAGGTCATTGAATAGGGCCCGTCAGTGACGGGGGTCCCCCCGTTGTCGGTCAGGTTCCCCTGGTAGTTGATGAGATTCGGCGCCCCTTCCGTCAGGGCAGGTGCAACCATCATGATGAGAAGGATCAATGCCGGCAAAAGTGTCTGGTAGATTCGTTTCATAACTATCTCATTGAACTCCCTTCAATCGAAGGCCCTTCCAACTTTCCCTGTCGGGGAAGTACCTTCAGTGGGTAAACCTTTCCCGCCACCTGGCTCCGTGCAACCAGGCCGAATCGGCGACTGTCAAAACTGACGGCCGGGTTGTCTCCCAGGACGAGGAAATTTCCCGCCGGGACTTCGCCGCCGTATCGGGAAAGCTGTTTCATCAGAACCGTCCATCGTGCGGGATTGATCTTCCGCACCGTATCCTCATTGACCAGGAGACTCCCTTTAACAATGGCAACCCGATCTCCGGACAGGGCGATGACCCGCTTCACCATGGCGTGGGCCGCCTTCTGAAAGCGGACAGCCACGAGATCTCCTCTTTGCAGGTTTGAGACATCGGTCACCTTTACGGGATCACCGGGGAAAAGAGCAGGGGTCATGGAGGTACCGGAGACCCGGTAGATCTTCCCTTCCGCCCGCGCGTGGGAGAGGGGGACCAGAAGAAAAAGAAAGAGTATGATGAAGATTCTGCCGTTCTTCATTGTTACCGCCCCAAAATTAGAAACCAAGATTGCCACCGCCGTCGCTCTGTGTCGTCGCACCGAGATCGAAGGATGTCGTAAATCCCGTGACCCGGTTTGTCGCATAGTAGTTGCCGTCTATCGTAAAGACGATCCCCTTGGCCGAATTGGCTATGCTGTTCCCTTCGAGAACATTCTGGTTGCCCGAAACATAGATCCCGTTCTGGCTGTTCAACGTGAGGTGATTGTTGCGGATGGTGGAGTCGTACAGGACGGTGATTCCCCCCTCGGTGGGGGAGGTGGAGGAATTATTCAGAATCAGGGAGTTCCCCTCGACCAGGGAACCCGACCCGACTTGAATGCCGCTTTTTGTATTGTAGGTCACCATGTTTTTCTTCACCATTCCGTTTGAAACAACGAGAATCCCCGCTTCCGAATTTCCGGAAATGTTATTCCGAATGACCTGGCAACTGTCACTCACCACGATCCCGTTAAAGAAGTTGCCAGTCACGGTATTCCCATCAACCAGCGTCTTGTCACCGACAGAGATACCGGCACCGCCCTGGCTGTCCTTAACCGTATTTCCCACGACCGAGGCCTCGAGTCCCGTATAGATCCCGACACCCGAATTTCCGCTGGAGACGTTCCCCGTTACGCGGAAGCCGTTCCCGACCTCGATCCCCGTCCCGCCGTTGTTCGTGACGGTACATCCCGTAACGGAGCCATTGTCCCCATAGATTATGATTCCGTTGAGGGTTCCCGACCCATCGATGGTACACCCCTTGATGAGATGCCCGTTTCCATTGAGAAAGATCCCGTACTGACCGCTCCCCAAAACCCGCATATTGATAATTCTGTCATGATGTCCTGTTGGACTCGTTTCATAGATCGCACGATAGCCAATCCCCCGAATCGTACCGTTGCGAATCTCCACGTTGGAATGTCCATTGAGGCGGATCCCATAACTGCCGGCAGTGAAGGTGCCGGGGCCATTGATGGAAAAGCCCATCAGATCGATGGTGACATCGTCGGCCTGAACGTCGATACAGGTCCCACCGGCCGAGGCATCAATATCCATCGTCAAGGAATAGGCGCCGGCAACGGTGATGACGGTTCCGCAGGAGGCGATCGGGTTGGCCGCGCTGCCTGATGCGGCATTGATGATATCATTGGCCTCCAGCCCATCGAGCAGGTCGGCGTCTAAACCATTACCGGTCCCGGTATAAAGGGCAGTATTCGGAAACTTCCCGCTTCCGTCGAGGGCCAGGAGCCTTCCCACCGTGGGGGTGGTGCTTGCGTGGACATTATCGACACTGTCGGCATCGATACCCGAGCCGCTACCGTCATAGTTCTTGACGGCAGCGACGGCCTCCAGAGCTGAAAAGCGATCATGGTTCATCGGGTTGGAACTGTTTTTCGCTCCCATGGCGTTTACAGCTTCACTGTCGGCATAGCGACTGTGATGGGCGGAGCCATTCAATTCGTGTGCGGCAAGAGCCCCCGTCGTAGCGGCACCGATCTGACCGGTCGTCACCCCGTGGGGATTGCCTGTATCGCTGAGATGCGATCGCTGGTCCAGTTCCCAGGCATGAAAGCCGTCAAGGGTATCCGCCTCCCCGGTGATCCCGGCTGTAAAGGCATAATCGGCCTGCATGGAATAGGCCACGGAGGCGATCTTCTGTCGGGGAAGCAGGGTCTCCCCGTTTACCGTGACCTCCAGCCACCGGTCGTCCCCGGAAAAAAGGTTCGGGTCAAAAGATCCGTAGCTGGGGTTGGTCGTACCGTTTCCGAGAAGGACGTTGTAGATCCCTCCGGCAACGGCAACGGTCTGCGTTTCCTCCCAGAGAAGATTGATAGGATCAACGGCCGTTGCATCGTCGTAGACCCGGAAGACCATGTTGTAGTTGCCATCAGGAACGGTTGAGCCAAGTGAATCCGCAAGATGCCCCTGGAAATTCGTGATATAGGGGACGGCCTGCGAAAGCGACGGGAGGAAAAGTCCCGCCAACACAAGAAGATACGCTAGAAACCGGGAAAGCCGTTTTGTCTGAAATTTCATTCTTCCACTCCTTAAAATAAGACAACGAATCAGACCATAAACTGTACTAACTTCATGCAAAAAATGTGCCTTATTTTCGCTACACTTTTCCGTCCTCTATTAAGGTGTCCCAAACAAAGAGAAAAACTGTCTGAAAAAAATTGCACCCCCATGAATCCGCCCTGTCTGACGAGTTATATCTCACATCAACTGTGTTATAAACCCCATTTTCCATAAAACACCCCTCGGGTA
>CAYQVN010000219.1:0-3934 GCA_964420895.1 uncultured Nitrospirota bacterium
ACGAAATCATCCTCTTTGAGGCGGACAAAAAAAATGCACTTTAGATTCCTAAAGTGCATTTCGACTCACTCGTTTCGTTTCGGGCTGTTCTTTAAAAATATATTTGTTTGCCATGATCCTTTGTTTGATGCTTTGGTGGGCCCACCAGGACTCGAACCTGGGACCAACCGGTTATGAGCCGGTGGCTCTAACCAACTGAGCTATGGGCCCAGGTGATCTCATTTCCCTTTCGTTGTGTCCCGCCTTACATCCAACCCAAACAAAAGGGAACTACATAAACTAAATAAAATGGGCAGTAAAGTCAAGATATTTTTTACCCGTTGTTTTTATCCTTCGATAAAGGCCTTCAGAATTCGGCTGCGAGTGGGGTGACGGAGTTTACGCAGGGCCTTGGCCTCGATCTGGCGAATCCGTTCCCGGGTGACGTTAAACTCCTGGCCGACCTCCTCCAGGGTGTGGTCCGTCGCCTCGCCGATGCCGAAGCGTTTGCGCAGGACTTTCTCCTCCCGGGGGGTGAGGGTCTGGAGCACCTTGACCACCGTCTCCTGGAGATTGATCTTGACCACCGCCTCTGTGGGAGACATGATCTTCTTATCCTCGATAAAATCACCGAGGTGGCTGTCTTCCTCCTCTCCCACGGGGGTTTCCAGGGAGATCGGTTCCTTGGCAATCTTCAAGACTTTCCGCACCTTTTCCAGGGGGAGATCCATCTCTTTAGAGATCTCCTCGGGGGTCGGTTCCCGCCCCATCTCCTGGACCAGAAGGCGGGAGGTCCGGATCAGCTTGTTGATCGTTTCGATCATATGTACGGGGATCCGGATGGTGCGGGCCTGATCGGCGATGGCCCGGGTGATGGCCTGCCGGATCCACCAGGTGGCGTAGGTCGAGAACTTGTAGCCGCGGCGGTATTCGAACTTGTCGACCGCCTTCATCAGGCCGATGTTGCCTTCCTGGATCAGGTCGAGGAACTGCAGGCCCCGGTTGGTATATTTTTTGGCGATGCTCACAACGAGGCGCAAATTTGCCTCGACCATCTCCGCCTTGGCGCTCTGGGCCTGGGCCTCGCCGTTCCGCAGCTTCTTCTGGGAGTTCTTGAAGTGCTCCGGCGGGACCCGGTAGGTGTTCTCGATCATCTGGAGTTGTTTTCGGGCCTTCTTGAGACGCAACCCGATCTGTTTGAGCCGTGGCGGCTGAACCTTGGCCGCCTTTTCAATCTTCTTCATCCGGGGGCTCATCCGTTTGGCATTGGAGTAGGCAAGGATCTCCTCGGAAGAGAGTCGGGCGTTCTTTTCACAGAGGCGGACCTCCCGGTTGAGATAGTTGATCCGGTCAACGATCGCCTTGAGCCGAAGCGTGAAGGCTTCGATTCGATCGGGATGAAAGTCGAGCTGGGCGATCAGGGTATAGATCTGCTCATTCACCTCTTCCATCTGGCGGCGGTATTTTTCCTTGGTTTCTTTTTTCTTGATCCGCGGGTCTTTCAGTCGGAGCCTCAGGTAGTCGAGAGATTCCATCAGTTCCTGGATCTCGTCGATCCGGTTCAGGGTCTGCATCTTCAGATCCTGGTCCGATGTGCCGGAAGAAAACTCGTCAAAATCCTCATCGGTGCCGCAGACGACATCCCGGATATAGATCTTTCCCTTGCGAGCCCTCTTTCCCAGGGAAAGGACCATCGGGACGATGATCGGCGAGGTCATGAGTACTTCCGTAATCTTCTGTTGCCCGGCCTCGATCTTTTTGGCGATCCGGACTTCCCCTTCACGGTCGAGAAGGGAGATGGTCCCCATTTCCTTGAGGTAGAGACGGACGGGATCATCGGTCTTGCCGATGGCGCCGGGCGTCAGGTCGAGGCTGATTTCTTCGTCATCATTCTTGCCTTGTTCCTCATTGCCCTCCTTGAATTCGACTTCGACCTCCTTGACACCTTCGTCTTCATGATCGACGTCGGACTTGGCCGGATGTGCTCCGTCCTGTGTCGGCTCCATGACCTCGATGTTCATGTCGCCCAACATGATGATCAGCTCGTCGATCTGTTCGGAATTGACCATCTCTTCCGGGAGGGAATCGTTCAGCTCATCATAGGTGACAAAGCCTTTTTCCTTCCCCTGTGCGATGAGCGATTTGATCTCCGGGATACGCTTCAATTTGATGGACATGCTCTTTTTTCCCTTCCGAGTTCAGACTTCAGGTTTTCCACCTGCAGCCGCAGTTGATTTTTCTCCAGCAAGAATTGTGTTTCCTCCGGACTTCCCTTTTCGGCATTTTTCAGCTTTTTCTGAAGCCGGTTCAACCGTTCCCTGAGATGTTCCAGATGGAGGCGGTTGAGCAGGCCCTGTACATCGGTTGTTTCCCGTTCCTCCAGGGAGTATTTTGAGAGAGAACCGGCCAGTTGGGGGTCCGACTGCTGGACCCGGGTCGAAAGTGTTGCCCGGTTCAGCTCCTGATCGGGACGCTCCAAAATCTCTTCTACGACCTTCCGGAGGCCGGGGTCCCGGAAATGGTCCAAGACGATCTTTTCCCGGAGGGTCCCAATTTCTTCGGGATTTTCGATCATCCACCCGACGAAGTCCCTTTCCCAGACGGGGATCTCCCTCTTCCGGCTCTCTTCGGACGGTTTTTCCGTCGCTGTCCTCCCGGGGGAGGGCCGACGTTTGCCGGTCCGCATTTTTTTCAGAAGGGTCGAATCCTCTACGTCGAGAAGGGATGCTACCTTTTTCAGATAAAGCTCCTGTTCCACCGCATCCGGTATCCGGGCCAGTAACGGCACCAGTCTTTCCGCGGCGGCGACCTTCTCCTCCACGGTCTCCGGGATCGCGTCACCGATCGACTGATTGATCATGAAATCCATGATCGACCGGGCCTTCGACATTGCCTCGGAAAACCCTGCTTTTCCCTGGACGCGGATAAAGCTGTCGGGATCCTCTCCATCGGGGAGGGTGACGACCTTCACCTTCATCCCTGTCGGCACACAGAGGTCGAAAGACCGTTCCGCCGCCTTGAGGCCGGCAGCATCGGAATCAAAGAAGAGGGCGAGGTTACGTGTATAACGCCGCAGTTTCCGAAGATGCCGTTCCGTCAGGGCAGTCCCGAGGGTTGCTACAATGTTTAAGACCCCTTCCTGGTGGGCCGTAATGACATCCATATACCCTTCTACCAGGATGACATAATCCTGTTTCCGGATCGCTTCAAAGGCAAGGTTTAAACCGTAGAGGTTTGCTCCCTTGTCGAAGATCGGCGTCTCCGGGGAATTGAGATATTTCGGTGTGGCATCGTCCAGGACCCGTCCACCGAAACCGAGGGGCCGGTCGTAGATATCGACGATCGGAAAGATCACACGGTTCCGGAAACGGTCATAGACGCCGTCTCCCCGCTGTCGCTGCAGGACCAGGCCGGCTTGTTCTATCTCCCTGGCCTGATAACCTTGCTGCGCCAGGTGATGGCTTAAAGATTCCCAGGCATCGGGCGCAAACCCGATGGCAAAGGTCTTGAGAGCATCCTCCGAGATCCCCCGGTCTTCCAGATAGCGAATGGCGGCGCTGTTATTGAGCCTTTCCTGCAGGAAGAATTCGGCGGCGATCCGGTTGATTTCATAGAGCCGGGCCTTTTCCTCTTTCCGGGCAGGGTCTTCGGGGACCCGATCCATCGTGGGCAACGGTTTTCCGCACCGTTCCGCCAGAGAGGTGACGGCATCAGGGAAGCCCATCTTTTCCTGTTTCATCATGAAATGGATGACATTGCCTCCCTCTCCGCATCCGAAACAGTGAAAGATCTGCTTTGACGGGCTGACCATAAAGGAAGGGGTCTTCTCCGAGTGGAAGGGGCAGAGTCCCTTGTAATTGGCGCCTCCCTTCTTCAGCGAGACGTAGTTGGAGATCACGTCGACAATGTCGTTTGCTTCCCGGATCTCGGTAATGAATTCCTCGGGGAACAGCAT
>CAYQVN010000220.1:0-3886 GCA_964420895.1 uncultured Nitrospirota bacterium
GTTAAGTCCTTCATTCCGTTCATTCTTAGTCTTACTCTTAATCATAATCTTAATCGCTTCTTTTAAGATCTTCTGATTAAGATTAAGATTATGATTAAGATTAAGAGAAATCTTCTTCCCCTCTGTGACTTCTACATTTTGCGGAACTTCATTGACAGCTTCCCAGGAAATCACTACAATAGCGCCCTTGATGAAGATGTCTTCCAATATTCTCAAATGAGGCAGGAATGATTACGATCGTTGACTATGGGATGGGGAACCTTCGGAGCGTTGAAAAGGGATTCGAAAAGGTCGGCTTCTCCGCACAGGTGGTCCGGGACGTGGAATCGGTCCAGGCAGCCTCGGCCCTCGTCCTCCCCGGCGTGGGAGCATTCAAGGATTGTATGGCCAATCTGGAGAAACGACATCTCACGGAGGCCATCGTACAACATATAGAATCCGGGAAACCCTACCTCGGGATCTGCCTCGGTCTCCAGATCCTCTTTACGGAGAGTGAAGAATTCGGGACCCACCGCGGCCTCGACCTGATCCCGGGAAAGGTCCGGCAGTTCCAGTTTGATTCTTTCGACGAGACATCAGGGGACGAACTGAAGATCCCCCACATGGGCTGGAATTCCGTCCACAAGAACCTCTCCCCGCAGATCCTGCAGGATGTTGACGAAGGGGCCTTTCTCTATTTCGTTCATTCCTACTACGTCGTTCCCGATGACCCTGCGGTGATTGCCGCAACGACAAACTACGGCATCGACTTTACCTCCATGATCTGGAAAGACAACATCTTCGCCGTTCAATTCCATCCTGAGAAGAGCCAGGATACGGGACTTTCCATCCTGAAACGGTTCGGAGAACTCGCGGAAAAGCCATAAAACCGCGACAACTTTTTGAATCGGGTTTTCCGTCAAATTCATTCAAAAAAAACAGAACGGTGTTTGTTTTTTCTTGACTTCGCCCATCGGAGAAGGTAGAGTTTATCCTCATCTCATTCACAACTTGTCCACAACACATTCACAGGTTTAGACAATGCACTACTCACCAAAGAAAATGACTCCTGAAATCCTGAAGGCCTTCAGTCTCTCCTCGACACTCAGTTTCGAGGACCAGGTGAAATTCCTGGACATGCTGACCTCCCTGCGGGATGCCAACCGGAAGCAGGATCTTATTGAGCGTGCTCTGGTAGGTGAAAGAGTCTGGGAAGCAAAACAGGCGGTATAGTTTAGCGGGAGGTTCCCTCCCATCGAGAAATGCGAGGGAAGATGATCACTTCACTTCGGGATTGACCTTCGCTTCCGTCAGAAGAACCTGGATTGAACCGAAGGCCAGTTCACTCTTCATCTTCACGGGGACCTTCTTTTCATCATCGGTCAACCAGATCAGGAGTTTCCCGCCCTTCTTCTTGTCGAAAATCAGCTCCATATCTTCTACGATCGGCTCCACCTTGATCGTGTCAAAGTAGCCGAGGGGGGTCCCGATATGCTCCCGTCCGAGGTTGCGAATCCGGACACGATAGTTCTTCTTGCCGTCCGTCACATTCAGCACCGGTTCCGTCTCCAGGTCTTTTACCGTTCGGAGATAGTAGATCGCCGAAAGGGGATCATGAATGCGATTGGGGACCTGGATCGTCTTTTCCACCTCGCCGTTTTTGATCAGCGTCGCTTCGTTCTTCTCGTGATCAAAAACCAGGTCCACATCCCGATGATGCCGACCTTCCCGTTGAATCTTCCGGTAACCCACGGAGGAATCATTCTTCACGTCTAAAAAGGTCTCTATTTTGTTCCGGACCTTGTAGAAGGTGTCGACAAAGGCATTGCTCCGGGCCGTTGTGATGATGTGATAGACACCGTCTTCCGCTCCCTTTCCGGAGATCGTCAGTGTCCCTTCCCCTGCAGGGATGAAACCCCAACGGATATCATAGTGCAACTCTTCCCCTGCCTGAAAGGGCGCAGCAGTGGTTCCGGACAGATCGCCTCTCCGGCTCGCCGGAATTGCGGAAGAAAAGAGGGCAATGAACAATATCATTCCGATCAGCACAGCGCCAAACCGGTGAATACGTTTCATGGGAAACTCCTTCACCTCATTCGTTTTCAATGTCTCTTATGAATTATATAACATAGAAGCAAAAATTGTGCCAGTTCACCAGATCGAAAAAGGAAAGGTCTCTCAACAAGATATCTTTTAGAATTCAATCACTTACACAAGATAAGAAAATATTCGACGGCGGGATCTTATTTGGAAGAGAACCTTGGTGCAGAAATGACAAAACAGTGTGGCTATATTGCAACACTCTTATCATTTCCTGCGCGCTGCGATCCAGCCGAGCTGGGCCACGGAAAAGAGGGAATCGACGAGCCAGAAGAGAACCAGCCCGGCCGGGAAAAAAGAAAAAAGGAGGGCAAAGCCGAGGGGCATATAGAGCCAGGTGAGATCTTCTCCGGGCTTGGCCGCCGTAAGACGCTGCTGGAGAATCATGGCCAGCCCCATCAGGAGGGGGAGCAGAAAGTAGGGGTCCCGCACGGATAGATCGCTCACCCAGAAGATGAACCCCGCCTGCCGAAGATCGATGGAGCGGTTGAGGGCCTCGTAAAGGGCCAGAAAGAGGGGGATCTGGATCGCCAGGGGAAGAAAACTCCCGATCATGGCACGGACCTGCTTCTTACGGAGTGGCTTGGTCCGCTCCGCCGCCTGCTCCGGATCTTCCTCTTCCTCTTCGATCAGGTAGATCTCCTCAAGGATACGGGGCATCTCCCGCAGAGAGCGCAGGTTATACTGGGTCACCGGAAAGAGGAGGATTCGGAGGACCAGGGCCAGAAGGATCAGGCAGACCCCGTAATTGGCGGCATAACCGTGGATCCAGCGCAGGAGTATAACCACCGCCCGGCCCAGAAAATCGAAGGTCCCGTAATCGACGATCTCCTCCAGCCCGGAATAATACCCTTTCAGTTGCTCCTCCACGAGGGGACCGAGATAGAGGAGGAAGGTCGCTTCTTTCGATTCACCGGGAGCAAGAATCAGGGGCGGCGCCTTCAAGGCGGCATAAACCTGCCGCTCCCCCAGGGGATGAAAGGATGCCTCCATCTTCTGATCGAGGGAAACAAAGACCTGCGCAAAATATCGGTTCTGCAGCCCCACCCAGGAAACGCCATTCTCCGTCTCGATCGTCTTCTTCACCTCTTTGGTCTTCTCCCGCTGCACCCCCTTCTGGTCCTCCTCATTCCAGACGACCCGGAGATGTTTCCATCCCTTTTCCTCGTCCAGGCCGATCCCATAGAAAGGGATGATCCGATAGCCCCCGGAAAAGGAAAGTCTCTCCCCGGATCGGTTGGCCAATTGCAATCGAAAGGCCAGAGCCGATTCACCGAGAGGATAATAGGACTTTCGTACCTCCAGACCGGAGGGACTTTCCCGGACGAAGTCGACCCGGTCCTGATCCCGGGAAAAACGATAGAGCCCGTCATCGAGGCCGTCTCCCTCTCCGGGGATCTCCACACGAACTCCGCCCCGGCTCTTCAAGAGACCGGAGACAAGTTCCATCGGTTTTCCGTCGTGCTCGTTAAAATCCTTGAGACGTGCGGAAAGGATCCTTCCCCCGTAGGGGGCGAGTGCAATGTCAAGACGTTCCGTCTCTACATGGAGGGAGGGCTCCTCACCGGGAAAGGGAAAGGGGGATTCGGAAACCTGAAGGGAGGTGTCGGTAAAATACCGGTCCATCACCGGTTCGTAGAGAAACCAGGCCGCAACAAGAATCACGGCCAGGATGATTGTTTTGTTTCCCATTAAGTTCCTTCAGTTTGATCTTATACTCTGTGCCTGGTTTATTGTTGTCAAGTATTCTTACTTTTCCGCCTGAGCTTTTTCTCCACACACCCCCAGCCGTGAATGACTCTCATGA
>CAYQVN010000221.1:0-3873 GCA_964420895.1 uncultured Nitrospirota bacterium
TCTCTTCAAACTTCAGGCATTCCTCTCCCGAGGACTCCAGGACCACCCGGCAGGGCAGTTCCTTTCCCTTGAAGCCCATGGCCTTGCATCCCCGGGGAAATTTCTTTTCCCAGGTGATGTAAAAATGTCTGCACCGGAAACAGTCGACACCTTCCGGTTTACCTTTCATCGGTCACGCTCCTGAAATTTGAATTGCCTGTAGACAGGATAGCTCTTTGTTGCCGGTCCGATCAAGGAAATATATTTCGCCTTTCGGCAGGGGAGGGTGGAATGGAAAAGGAGTGGGCGGCCAGGAAGATCACAAGGCTTCCTGCAGGCCCTCCAATACATCGGTGACCAATTGTGATGTGTTCTCTACATCGACGGACGATTTTTGGACCTTCCGGGTAATGTTTTTGAAAGTCTCCGTGATCTGTTGGGAACAGGCGGATTGCTCTTCCGCCGCCACGGAGATGGAGGTGATCTTTGAGGCAACCAGTTCCACCATATTGACCATGTTGACCATGTTTTCTCCCGCTTCCGTAACGGTTTCAATGCTTTGATCAATATCGTCGCCACCGGACTGGATCTTTTCGATCGCTTCCGTGGTCTGTTTCTGTATGGTCTTGATGACCTCCCGGATCTCCTTGGTGGCTACGGTCGTCTTTTCTGCAAGTTTTTTGACTTCATCGGCAACAACGGCGAACCCACGGCCATGTTCCCCCGCCCGGGATGCTTCGATAGCGGCATTGAGGGCCAGTAGGTTGGTCTGATCTGCAATGTCGTTGATTACCCGGATCATCTGTCCGATCTTTTCCGAGGACTCGGTGAGAGACTCCATCGATTTAGTAGACTCTCCTGCAGCGTGGGCGACCTTGTTGATCTTCTGCACCGTCACCAGGACGGTATCCACGGTCCGTTCGGCCGACTCCTTGGTTGTGCGGGAAAGTTCCGCAACTTCCGTCGTGTTTCCCGCGATGTTCTTTACGGATTCCGTCAACTCTTCCATGCCGGAATTGGATTCTCCGATCTGGTCCATGACCCCTTCATGATGGGAGGTAATCTTGTCGAAGAGTGTAAAGAGCTCTGCTTCGCTCTTTTCAATCTCCTTTTTAGTCCGAATGATTGTCTCCTGGGAATGGTTCATTGTTGTCACTAACTGGTTTCTCTGTTCGTGCAGCCACTGGACAGGGTCTGCCACCTTCTGAGGTATGCCCAGACGTTTCTTGTCCCGGATGATGAGGAAGTGAATAATGACGCCCGTGAGCATCCCGGTAAGCAGTGTGGTAAATATCAGCAGAGGTTGTTTTGTGATCAACCACTCAATCAGATCCACGATAAGGGCAACACCGATTGTTATCGTATAAACGCGCAGCACCATATTATGATTGAACTTTTGTATGGGATTCACTGTTTCTTCCTTCTCCTCGGCATATACGGAGTTTGCGGATTGCGACTCTCTTCAGGAGTCCTGGAAATAATTCAACAATATGAGCTTGTTTCTATCCTTGAAGAAGATCAGATCTCACGTCCCTTGACCTTCTTGTAGAAGTCGCAATCCCGGCAGTTCCCCAACTTCTGGGCCGCAGTACCCTGGACCGCGCCGCCGCACATGGTCCCGGCAACAAGCCAGCAGGATCGACCGGCCATTTCAGTGACGGCGGGGCAGGAATTATCTTTTTCGCGGTTACAATTCTTGAATTCCCAACACATGGTCTTAGCCATAAGACACCTCTCTGAAAATGATTGATATGAATGGAAAATAACCTATCTTATGTTGTTTCTTATCGGTTTTCCGTAAGAAATCTTGAGTCATTTTCTCTTCATCGCTGGAAATACACTCTTTTAGATGAAAATTTGTGCTGCCATTCTGTGATATTGTTTCTCAATAGGACGTTAATACTTGAGGCATCACTTGGGCAATGAATGAAAAATAAATAATTACAATAGGATAGGAGAATATCTTCAACTGCTTACTGAAGGAAATGGATTGACAGTCTCAGCCGGAATGTTTATCATTATTAAAATCGGTAACATCTTACGGAGGATGCGAAAAATTATGGAAAAGAGCATGGATGCTATCTTGAACGAAGTCGAATCGATCACACTGGAAGAGTTGCAAGGGATTCTCGATGGGGCAGGAGACTGGTTCCTCCTTGATGTGCGAAACGAGATCGAATATGGAGAATGGAAACTGGAGGGGAAAAAAACTCCGCCGACACTGAACATCCCTTATTTTGATTTCTTTGACAATGAAGATGAACAGATCGAAAAGATTCCACAGGGATTGCCCGTTCTCGTCGTCTGCGCCAAGGGAGATTCCTCCGCCTATGTGGCTGATATCCTGAAGAGAAAGGGGCGCCGGGCCGTGAATCTGAAGGGCGGTACGGCGGCCTGGGGCAACTATTATGAGGTGAAGGAGGTTCCTCCTTTCGGTGCGGGACGGGTGGGGAGTCGGCTTCTGCAGATCAATCGGGTGGGGAAGGGCTGCCTTTCCTATATGCTGATCTCGGGGGCAGAAGCCCTGGTCGTCGATGCGGGACGGCACGTGCAGACCTATCTCGACATGGCGATGCGGGAAAAAGTCAGAATCCTCCGGATTTTGGACACCCATCTCCATGCCGACCATATCTCAGGCGGACCGGAACTGGCCCGGACAACGGGAGCAACCTACCACCTGCAAAAAGGCGATGTAGGTGACGCACCCTTGCAGTATCAACCCCTTTCCGATGGAGAGGTTTTCCGGATCGGCGAAAGCGAAGTTACGGTGATCGCACACCATCTTCCCGGTCACACACCGGGGAGTACAACCTTCCTCATCGATAACCATTATCTTCTGACCGGCGATACTCTCTTTGTGGAAGGGGTGGGGCGTCCAGACCTTGGGGGAAAGGTCGACGAATGGGCCCGGATGCTCTACGACTCCCTCTTTCATCGCCTGAGCCGCTTTACGGAAGACTTGGTGATCCTTCCCGCACATTTTGCCAACCCTGATGAACGCAAGGAGAACGGGGTGGTAATGGGATCTCTCATGCAATTGAGGGAGACGAACCCGGCCCTCCAGGCAGAGGATGAGGAATCCTTCGTCCGTTATATCAAAAGCCGGATCACCTCACAGCCGGAGATCTACCAGGAGATAAGACAGATCAATCTGCAGGAGAAGGTCGTCGATGAGCAGGAGGCCTCTGAAATGGAACTGGGGAAGAACGAATGTGCCGCCGCACCTCATTAAAAAGAAGCAGGGGAGGGGCTTATAATTTTACTTCCAGGAGTTTTCCCATCCGTTGCAGATGAAGCCGCTCCTCCTCGGCGAGGTGCTTGAAAAGGGCAACGGCTTCCGGGTCTTCTTTCATCCTTTTCATCATCTTCATGTAAAGGTCGTAGGCATTGGTTTCCATGGCCATGGAAAACTCAAGGATCTCCGCCGGCAATTTTCCTTCCGACCATTTGAGCCCCTCCGAGAACGGGATCCCTCCCTCCATGACATCGGGAGGCTCTCCAGTGGGAAATGATGCCGGGGAGTCGCCGTGACCGCTACGCTTCAAAAAACCTGCAAGTTTCTCTTTATGCTTTTCTTCCGCCTCCACAAGTTTTGAAAAGAGTTCTGACGACGCCCGGTCATCAAGGCGTTCCGCCTGGACGGCATAAAACTTTCGGGAGCCCTCTTCCAGAACCCAGGAGAGGTGCGTCAACATTTCCACCGAATCGGCATCGGTAAAGAAGACCATCCCGGCTTCGGGCGGTCCTGAAGCGGCAAGCCCCTTCCAAGCATGGATCCCTCCTGCGAGGGTATAAGCCTTTTGAAAACCGGCCCCCTCCAGTAGTCCGGCAGCCGACCGGCTGCGAATTCCGGCCGCTCAATAGGCGAGAGTCGGCTTTGCCGGATCGAGTTCG
>CAYQVN010000222.1:0-3865 GCA_964420895.1 uncultured Nitrospirota bacterium
TATGGAATTCAAGGAGTTCGATCTTGTTGGTACCGACTTTCAGAACGAGTTCGTCGTTACGGAGACTGGTGCTCATATTTTCCCTCAACTTTCCGGTGATCAAATGCTGTATGGATTCGGAAAAAACCGATGCAGATCAAAATATTCCGCACGATACCTTCTTATCGAAATTATTTGGAGAATACTTGAGTTAATTTTTTCGGCTTCGAAAAGTTCCTTTCAACCGGCATCCGGAGGCAGAAGTCGCCAGGGATAGGCAAATACTTCCCATCTCGTTGATGTGAATTCACAACAGGCACACCGAGAAAGCAGATGAAGTAAATACACTAACCTATTGAAATTAAAAATTAAAATACAATTAAACTTCATCCATTGTGTAGAGTTTTATTTTGGCACGCGCCTTGCTATTAATATTCATGATTTCAAAGATCCCTTCATAAAAATGGGTTACAGGAGTGCTTATGTCCAATCAGGGTGGTTTCTATGCAGCCGTATCCGGCGGAATGTCACAGGAAAAGAGGTTGGAAGTCCTGACCAACAATCTGGCCAACATCAATACGGACGGTTACAAGAAAGATGTCCTCTCTTTCCGATCTTTCCTTAATGAAGCGCAGAGTGCCCGTGGCGAGACCGACCTGGTGGGACTCTCTGATTTTCGTACTGACTTCACGCAGGGGAGAATTGTCAAAACAGGGAATACCTTCGATCTGGCACTCAGTGGAAAAGGTTTTTTTGAGATCACGACAGCCGAGGGAGTCCGATACACGCGACAGGGCAACTTTACCCTGAATTCCCTCAATCAACTTGTCACAGCCAATGGGGACGCAGTCTCCGGATCCGGCGGCCCCCTCACCATCGACGGGGCACTTGTAACGATCGGTAATGACGGAACAGTGACCGTCGATGAGGCTTCAGTAGGGCAGGTCAAAGTGGTCTCCTTTGCCGATACAACGAAACTTGCCAAAGTCGGTGCCGGCCTCTTTATCAACAACGGCGGACCGGAGAATCTTACGGAAGATCCCAACATCAGTGTACAACAAGGGTTTGTCGAGAAATCCAATGTCAATATGATCGATGAGATGCTGCAGTTGATAGAGGTCTCCCGATCCTATGAGTCCTATCAGAAGGTCATCCAGTCGATGGATGATGCCTCTAAGGCGATTGTAACGGAATTGGGAAGAGGGTAGTGGATAACGCAGTAAAAAGGAGAGCATTATGATCCGTGCACTTTGGACGGCCGCTTCCGGAATGGAAGCTCAGCAACTGAATGTCGATGTAATTGCCAATAACCTGGCCAATGTGAACACCACCGGTTTTAAGCGCAGCCGGGCGGATTTTCAGGATCTCCTCTATCAGACCCTCCGTGATGCCGGAGCGAGTTCCTCCAGCAGTACCATCTATCCAACGGGGATGCAGATCGGTCTCGGTACCCGAAATGCCGCAATACAGAAGATCTTTCAACAGGGAGAATTTCAGCAAACCCAGAACCCGATGGATTTTTCCATTGAAGGACGGGGGTTCTTCCAGATTCTCCAGCCGAACGGCGAAACCAGCTACACCCGTGCCGGTTCCTTCAAACAGGATGAACAGGGCCGACTCGTGACTTCCGACGGGTTTCCCATGCTTCCGCAAATCACGATTCCTGCCGATGCTCTGAATATCACAGTCGGTTCGGATGGAACGGTGTCGGTGGTGCAGGCGGGACAAAGTGCATCGACCCAGGTTGGGCAGATACAGCTTGTGGCGTTTCCCAATCCTTCCGGACTGAAAAGCATCGGCAGGAACCTTTATACCGAGACCATCTCATCGGGGAGCCCGACGACGGGAACACCTGGTGAGAACGGGATTGGAACAATCGCACAGGGTTTTCTGGAGCTTTCCAATGTCAGTATCAGTGAGGAACTGATCAACATGATCGTCGGACAGCGGGCCTACGAGATCAATTCCAAGGCCATCCAGACGGCAGACGAGATGATGCAGACCGCCAACAATGCCAAGAGGTAGGTAAGATGATGCGACTTGCGAAGATCGTTCTGTGCAGTTTGCTTTTCCTGGTCTTCGGGGCCGGGGGTGCATGGGCCGGGGTGAATATTTCCCTCAAAGATCGAGCCCATGTCCGGCAGAAGGTTCTCCGTCTTGCGGAGATCGCCCGGGTTGATGTGGAACCCGGAACTGAAGGAGCCGACCTTGCGGACCTGGAAATCGGCCCTGCACCGCTTCCCGGAAAAGAGAAAGTCGTCACCCGGTCCCACCTTCTTCTGATGCTGAAATCGCAGCAGGTCCCGGTCCGGGATGTACAATTTTCGGGCGCCGACCAGACCGTTGTGGTCCGTGACGCACAGACCCTGAAGGCTGCGCAGATCGGTGAGGTCGTGAAAAGGTATCTGAAAAAAGAGATGCCCTGGCGGTTGGATGATGTCGAAATACACAGGATCACGGGACTTCGTGATCTGGTATTGCCGGCCGGCAAGATTACCTATCAGGTGATTCCGCAACCCCATACGGACTTCCTGGGAACCACGCCCTTGAAGGTGATCCTGGAGATGGCGGGGGGGGAGAACAAACAGATCTGGGTCAATGCCGATATCCGTGTCTATGTGCCGATCGTAACGGCGCGCCATCCGATTGCACGTTTAAGTCAGATTGATGAAAATGATATCGAGATGGAACGCCGGAATCTGGCAGGTCTGAATTCAGATTATTTTTCCTCCCTTGGGGAAGTGGTGGGGACACGGAGCCGGAGTTTCATCCGGGCCGGAGATCCAATCCGAAAGAATCAGGTGGAGATCCCCCCGGTGGTCCGGCGAGGCGATCTGGTCACGATGAAAGTCGAAAACAGTCTGCTCCGTATTATCGCACGGGGGAAGGTACTGGAAAACGGGATTCCCGGAGCTGTGGTGCGGGTACAGAATATTGCCTCGAAGAAGGAAGTCTACGGCAAGGTGATTGACGGCGGTACGGTGCAGGTCGAAGGATGGTAGCATTTTGGAAAAACGACGGCGAGGAACAGGTGAGACGATGATTTTCAGATATGGTTTTGTGGTGTTGTTCATGATTTTCATGACGGGGTGCGCCGGGACAACGCAACTCCTTCAGAAGGCGGTTCCCTTTTCTACCCAGGATAGATCGGAGACGACCACAACACCTGCAGTGGAGGCTCCTGCGGTGACGCATCCGGCACCGGCAACGGGATCCCTCTGGACAGGGGAATCCAGCCGGAATATGCTTTTTGTGGACAACAAAGCACGAACGGTCAACGACATCGTGACGATCGAGATCGTGGAAAGTTCCACGGCGACGAAAAAGGCATCGACGAAACTTGGAAGGTCCTCGGAAATTTCCGCCGGGTCGCCGAATCTCTTCGGTCTGGAAACCCGCCTGAACTCAAGGCTCTCCCGGTTACAAACCTCCAATGATGCCGGAACGACCAGTGCCAATGCCCTGGATCTGTCTAACCTCCTGGGGGCGTCCACCCAGAACGACTTTGACGGGAGCGGTGAAACGACCCGGAGTGGTGAGTTGAGCGGCAAGATGACGGCGCTGGTGACGGAGGTCCTGCCGAACGGGAATCTGAGAATCCGGGGAAAACGTCTGGTCACCGTGAATGGGGAAGAGCAGATCATGGTGCTGACGGGATTGATTCGACCTGATGATATCAGTGCCCAGAACATCGTCCTCTCTACCTTTATTGCTGAAGCAAGCATCTCCTATTACGGAATGGGGGTGGTGGGGGACAAACAGCGGCCGGGATGGCTGGCCCGGGGGTTTGACAAGGTCTGGCCATTCTGAGCGCAGTGACAACCATTAAATACCGTCAAAAATGTTCAGGGAGAGAAATGATGATCCGACCTCTCAAAGTATGGAT
>CAYQVN010000223.1:0-3843 GCA_964420895.1 uncultured Nitrospirota bacterium
AAAACCATGACGAAAGCACGGATCCTCCTCGTCGATGACGAGGCGAGCATTCTAAAAACATTGACCGATGTTCTCGAAGACGAGGGGTTTGAAGTGGTAAAGGCCTCCTCCGGCGAAGAGGCGCTGAAACTTTTCTCTGATGTGGTCCCCGATGTCACCCTCCTCGATGTCTGGCTTTCCGGGATGGACGGGATCGAGGTGTTGAAAAATATCCGGGCACAGGCCACCGATGCCCTGGTGATCATGATGTCCGGGCACGGGACGATCGAGACGGCCGTCCGTGCGACGAAGTACGGGGCCTACGACTTTGCCGAAAAACCCCTCTCCGTCGATAAGCTGGTGATCGTCATCGAGAATGCCCTGGAAAAGAAGCGTCTCGCCGAGGAGAACCGACGGCTTCGCCGGCGTTTTGCCGCGGACTACGAGATCATCGGGGAATCCCCGATCATTCAGGAACTCAAGGCGCAGATCAAGATCGCCGGTCCGAGCAACGGACGGGTCCTGATCTTTGGTGAGAACGGAACCGGCAAGGAACTGATTGCCCGCCAGATTCATCTCCACAGCGAACGGTCCGCAAAACCCTTTGTCGAGGTCAATTGCGCCGCCATTCCCCAGGATCTCATTGAATCGGAACTCTTCGGCCATGAAAAGGGATCCTTTACCGGTGCCACAACCCGGCGAAAGGGGAAGTTCGAACAGGCTGATGGCGGGACCCTATTTCTTGACGAGATCGGTGACATGAGCCTCTCCACCCAGGCCAAGGTACTGCGGGTCCTCCAGGAGCAGACCGTCCAGCGAGTCGGCGGGACGGAAACCTTTGCCGTCAACGTCCGGGTTATTGCCGCATCGAACAAGGACCTGGAAAAGGAGATCCGGGAAGAGCGCTTCCGGGAGGATCTCTTCTACAGGCTGAATGTGATCCCCTTCCGCGTTCCTCCGCTTCGGGAACGGCGGGAGGATATCCCCCTGCTGGTCCGGCATTTTATTGCGGACTATGCCCGGCAGAACGGCGTCAAGAAGAAGTCCTTCCTCGACGAGGGGATGGAACTCCTCCAGGAATACCACTGGCCGGGAAATGTGCGGGAATTGAAGAATATCGTGGAGCGGATCATGATCATGGTGCAGAAGGGGACCATCGGGATTGACGAGATCCCGCCGGGGATCCGGAGAGATTCCGGAGGAGGGCAGGAGATGAACTACGCCGGAAATCTCCGGGAGGCCCGCCTTGCTTTCGAAGGGGATTATATCCGCCGCAAGCTGGTCGAGAACGATTGGAACGTCTCGAAGACGGCCAAGATCCTCCAGATCGAACGAAGCAATCTCCACCGAAAGATCAAGAGCCTGGGGCTGGAAGAGGAGAAGAACGAGTAGATTTGTTGGTTAAATCGTTGGAGAGTTTCAGGGGGTGACGGCTTTTTCGGAGACTGGGACCTCTGAAGTCAATTCCTCGATCAGATCTTTTACATGAACCAGTTCCTTCACCCGCCAGCCGTTGCTTCCGGAGAAAAAGAGTCCCGTTTCCCGGTTCCCCCGAACAGCATCGCTCAGCCGGTCGGCAATGCAGTATCCCACCTTCCGGGATTTTTCACCATGATTGCAAGGAACAATACAGTTCGAGATACACTCGATTTTTGGAGCGGTTCCTTCTTCGATCGCCTGTTGCAGGTGCGAGATCACCCCCCGGGCCGGATAGCCGACGGGGGATTTCATTAATGCGATATCTTCTTTTTTGGCATTCAGGAGAACCTGCTTGAATTCGGGGGCTGCGTCACACTCGTAGGTCCCGATGAAACGTGTGGCCATTTGTACTCCCGCGGCGCCCATGAGAAGATACTTTTCAATATCGGTGCGGTCCCAGATGCCTCCAGCCGGGAGCACCGGGATCTCGCCCCATTTCTTCGCCTCTTCCAAGACTTCCGGAACAATTTTCTCCAGAGCATATTCAGGGTCTCGGCACTGGTCAAAGGTATACCCCTGGTGCCCGCCCGATTTCGGGCCTTCCATGACCACGGCATCGGGAAGACGGTTGTAACGATGCTTCCAGCTTTTGCAAATGATCTTCAGGACCCGGGCCGACGAGACGATCGGCACCAAGGCGACTTCGGCATCCCCCACATACTCGGGAAGCCTCAGCGGGATGCCGGCTCCGGTGATGATCAGATCGGCCCCGGCATCTACTGCGTCTTTCACAACCCGGCCGTATTCGGTGATACAATGGAGAATATTGACCCCCACCGCTCCGTTGCCGGCGGCGATTTCCTTGGCTCTTTGCACGATCCGGATCAAGGATTCCCGATGATGAAGGTTGGCAGGCTTGAGCGGTCTTCCCTTCAGGGTTTTGACAAAATCAGGATAACGGTATCCCGTGCAGACGCCTGAGATAATACCGATACATCCGTTCTTGGCGACATTTCCGGCGAGATTGTCCCAGGAGATACCGACGCCCATGCCGCCCTGGATAATTGGATGGGGTACTTCAATATTTCTGATCTTCAGTGATGGGAGTTTCAAGAAGTCTCCACTTTCGGGAAGGGTTGACCCAACAGGTGAGCAATTATATGAAGTCGATGAGGGCCATGGTGAGGGTCATTTCCCGCATTGCAGGAAACACCGGAGAATAGGACCCTCGAATTCACCGGCGAGTTTACTTGCAGACCTCTTTGAAAACAGATAATGCTCTTACCGTTCATATAGTTCGCAAAACTATATCATAATTTTTGCCCCTTTACAAAGAAAAAAAGGATTTCTGCTGCACTTGGCGGTCTTTCTTTGTTGGGTTATAATCTGGGCTCATGTTGCGATTTTTTCTTTCACTGGGGATTTTACAGGCGCTAATGGGATGCAATGCCCCCTTAGAAACGGCTCTGATCTACTATCCGGAACGGGAAATCCGGATGACCCCTGCCGAGGCCGGTCTTGCTTACGAAGATCTCACCCTCCAGACGGAAGATGGAGTTGCCATCAATGCCTGGTATATCCCTTATACAGGGGCCGAAACCACGCTGCTCTGGTTTCACGGGAATGCCGGGAACATGGGGGACCGGGTGGAGCAGATCCGCACCTACCATGACCGGTGGCAGGTCAACCAGATGGTAATGGATTACCGCGGTTACGGCAGGAGTAAAGGGAAGATCTCGGAGGAAGGGAGTTATGAGGATGCCCGCACGGCGCTCAAAGAGTTGACGGAGAAACGGGGAGTTCCTCTCGATCATATTATTATTTTCGGCCGCTCTCTGGGGGCGGCTGTGGCCGTCCAACTCGCAGTGGAAATGAATGCCGCCGGACTGATGCTGGAGGCGCCCTTTGCTTCCATCCGGGAGATGGCCCGAAGGCATTATCCCCTGATTGGCAATCTTTATCCTCTGAAAATTCGTTATGCATCCATCGACAAGATCGCTTCCATCGCCATGCCCCTGCTGATCCTGCACGGCGACCGGGATGAGGTCGTCCCCTATGGGCAGGGGCAGATGCTGTTTGAAAAGGCTGAAGAACCGAAGTCCTTCTTCACCGTTCGGGGAGGCGGTCACAATGATATTCTCATGTATGCCGATGAGAGCTATCACGAAAAGGTCCGGGAATTTTTCAGACAATCCATTGGATCGGGAGCTCACCCATGACCCGAAATGGAACTGCCCCACGCAACCCTTTTCCCACGGTGGATCTTATTATTGAACTGGAAGGAAAAGGGATCGTTCTTATTCAGCGGAAGAATCCCCCTTACGGCTGGGCCCTTCCGGGGGGCTTCGTCGATTATGGGGAGTCCCTGGAGGAGGCGGCGGCCCGGGAGGCGAAGGAGGAAACCGGACTTGTGGTGACCCTGATTCGGCAGTTCCATTCCTACTC
>CAYQVN010000224.1:0-3836 GCA_964420895.1 uncultured Nitrospirota bacterium
GAAAAGTTTTCTTTAAGATACGGGAACATAGTGAAGTTGTCAATCATTTTCATCTGTTTTTATGATGAATCGATTCAGGAAAGCGATTCATCATAAAAACAGAAATGAATTGAACTTGACATCGTCCCTGCGGGACATATATGATCCTCATTTCCGAATATGTTGTTCTTGGTGAACGATCGTAGGAGGGAGTAGATGTATATCGAAAAGCCGATGAAGTTTTATATCGACAAACTGGCTTCAAAATCGCCGGAACCGGGCGGGGGGAGCGCTGCGGCCTTGGTCGGGAGTACCGGGGCGGCCCTGGTGAGCATGGTGGGCAACCTGACCCTGGGGAAGGAAAAATATCAGGAGGTCCAGGGGCAGATCGAAGACCTTCTCGCCGGAAGTGAGGCGGTCCGGGCTGATCTGCAGCGGTTGGTCCAGGAGGACACCGAGGCATTTTCCGCCGTCTCCGAGGCCTACAAACTTCCGAAGGGAACGGACGAAGAGAAGAAAATCCGTTCCGCGAAGATTCAGGAGGGGTTGATGGGCGCCGCTACGGAGGTTCCCTTTCAGATCTGCGAAAAATCTCTTGAAGTGGCCCGCCTCAGTAAGATCGCAGCGGAGGTCGGCAACGTCCAGGCCGTGAGCGATGCCGGTGTTGCCGTACTCTTTGCCGATGCCTGTGGTCAGGCGGCGGCGATGAATGTCCAGATCAACCTCAATTCGATTCGGGACGAGTCGTTCAAAAAAGCAAAGTGGGACCGTGTACAGGAGGTCCTGAAAGAGATGGGGCGGCTTCGGGAGGAAGTTGTGGCCATGACCTATCAAAAAATCCGTTCATAGTTACAAGGGAGGAAAAAATGTCAGCAAGAGTCATCGATTGCGTAGCCATCGCCAATGAAATCAAGGAAGAGATCAAGAAGGAAGTAGAGGCCCTGAAGGGTAAGGGGATTACCCCCGGGATTGCCACCCTCCTCGTAGGGGATAACTTCGGCGCCCGGATGTACCGGGGACAGGTGGAGAAGTTCTGCGGGGAGGTCGGCTTCACTTATGTCAACGCCAACCCTTCGGCCGATGCCACGGAAGCGGACGTCATGGGCATCGTGAAAGAGCTGAACGGGGACGACAAGGTGAGCGGCATTCTGCCCCTGCGTCCTTTCCCCGAACAGATCTCCGATACGGTCGTCATCAACAGCATCGACGTCAACAAGGACATCGACTGCTTCCACCCCTACAACATGGGCAAACTGGCCCTCGGTGAGGCGACCTTTCCGCCGGCCACCCCTGCCGCCTGTATCGAGATCCTGGAACGGGAGGGTCTCAACTTTACGGGAGCCGAGATCGTCGTTGTTGGTCACAGCAACATCGTCGGCAAACCGGCCATGCTCCTGGCCCTCAACCGGAATGCCACCACCACCAACGTCCATGTCTTCACCGCCCAGGCAGGCAACTCCGACAAGCACACCACCGGGGCTGACATCCTCATCGTCGGGGCCGGTGTCCCCAACCTGATCAAGAAGCACCAGGTCAAGGCGGGGGCGATCGTTATCGATGTCGGGATCAACCGGGTCAAGGTCCTCGATGACAAGGGCGAACCGGTCCTGAACGACAAGGGCAAACCGAAAACCAAGACCGTGGGCGATGTCGCCTTCGACGAGGTATCCGAAGTCGCATCAGCCATCTCCCCTGTTCCCGGCGGTGTCGGCGCCGTGACCAACATGATGCTCATGAAGAATGCCCTCCGTGCCTGCAAGATCCAGCACAAGATTGACTGAAGGTACTGACAGTATCAGACTGCAAACGAACCGCCGGACCCGTGAAAGGGACGGCGGTTTTTTTTGTGCATAAGTTCTGATGTGTTTTTCACCATTCGTTCGGACAGCGATCGGAGGTTGAGTTTTTATTGCGTCGGCAGAAGTCTCCCAAGAGGAACATATTGACAGAGAAAATAGCAAAATATAGAATCACGAGGAATCATGCTAAAGAATAGGGTGAAGTACGATCTAGAAGGCTTTTTGGCGGCAGTAGTTTTAAATGACAAATGAAGATGTGACCGTATGCCGTAATCAGCTGTTGTTCTCGCTGGTTCAAGTCCAGCAGAAGGAATTGTCCGTACACCTTCTTAGCACCGGGGAGCAGCGTCCGGGTAACCGGGGGTTGTAAGTTCCCCAGGGCAAAGATGCAGGCCGTAGCGTAAGCGAACCTACAGGTAGCCTCGTCACTTATTATTTGGAGATGCCGACCCTCTGGTCATAAGGGGAAGGCCGTTGTCGCCGAGCTTAAGAGAACGGAATCGTCTTGGTGGATCTCCCGGGGTGGCAGGGATGGCATGTATCGGAAGAAGAGCAGCGCAGTGCGGGAGACCCAAGACGGAGACGGCACAGGGCCGTAAACGGGTGAATATAAGGCGAGGCCGAAACTTCACCGGGCCGTATTGGGAGTCGGAGGGGTTCATAGTACCGATCGAGGACAAGGGACAACAGAACCCTGTCCAAGGGAAGGGACCCTACTTTGTTCATGCAACCAACGAGTGGAGGATCAGGAGATTGCCGTGGGGCTAGTCACTCCGGAAAAGATCAGGACACTACAGAGGAAGCTGTATCGTAAGGCCAAACAGGAACCGTCCTATCGCTTTTACGCCCTGTATGACAAAGTCTGTCGGTATGATATCCTGGCTCATGCGTACAGGCAAGTTCGATCGCACAAAGGAGCCCCGGGGATCGATGGGGTGACCTTTGCCACGATCGAAGAGGGAAAAGGCGAGAAGGGATTTCTGCGGGAGTTAGCGGAAGCACTGAAAAGCAAGACGTATCGTGCGCAAGGTGTACGTCGAGTCTGGATCCCCAAACCCGATGGGAACAAGAGGCCGCTTGGCATCCCGACCCTCCGGGATCGGGTAGTCCAGATGGCAACCAAACTGGTCATAGAACCGATCTTTGAGGCGGATTTTTGCGAGACATCGTATGGATTCCGTCCGAAACGTTCGGCCCATGATGCAGCGGATGCCGTCGCCGACAGCCTCCTGCGCCGTCATGTAAACGTCATCGATGCGGACCTATCCAAGTACTTTGACACCATTCCCCACGCCAAGCTGTTGGCGGTCGTTGCAGAACGTATCAGCGACGGGGGCATCCTTTGGCTGCTGAAACAATGGCTCAAGGCAGCCGTGGTGGAAGAGGATGAGGACGGTCGTCGTCGGACCCGTGGCGGTGGCAAGAAGAAACGGCATGGGACACCGCAGGGCGGGGTGATCTCCCCGCTCCTTGCCAATCTGTACCTGCACCTGCTGGACAGGATATGGCAGCGCCATGATCTGTCCAGCCGACTTGGAGCCCGGATCGTTCGTTATGCGGACGACCTTGTGATCCTCTGCGCAGGGCAAGTTGACCTACCGCTCGCAACCCTCCGAGAAGTATTGGAGAAGCTGGAACTCCGATTAAATGAAACGAAGACAAGAATCGTGGATGCCCGGGAAGAGAGCTTTGACTTTCTCGGCTTCACCTTCGGTGTTCGTCAGAGTCGGAAAAGCGGTAAGTCCTACCCCCATGTGGAGCCCTCCAGGAAATCGGCAAAACGTATCCAAGAACGGATCAAGCGATTGACCGACCGGAAGATGACACCGGTCCCGTTCCAGCAACTGACTGCTGAAATCAACCGAACCCTTCGGGGCTGGAGCGGGTATTTTCACTACCGTAACAACACCGGGGTCTTCGGGCAGGTGAAATGGTATGTAGAGGAGCGAGTTCGGACGCATTATCGTCGCCGGCACAAATTAATCAGCCGGGGGCAAGCGTACAAGCGTCTGCCGAATTCCGTGCTATACGGACGAGTTGGTCTTTTCAAACTACCGA
>CAYQVN010000225.1:0-3818 GCA_964420895.1 uncultured Nitrospirota bacterium
ATCGATTGCACCGTCCGCGACGGCGGGCTCATGAATAAATGGCAGTTTGATGATGATTTTGTCTGCACCGTCTACAAGGCCTTGAGTGCGGCAGGTGTCGATTATATGGAGATCGGTTATCTTAGTTCAGAGAGTGCCTTTTCCCGGGATGAGGTAGGACCCTGGAAGTTCTGCGCCGAAGATGACCTCCAGCGGGTGGTCGGGAGAGAGGATAAAAGATTGAAGCTTTCGGCCATGGCCGATATCGGTCGGATCGACCATGATGATATTCCCATGAAGTCGGAGAGTTCCCTCGATATGGTCCGGGTGGCCTGCTACGTCCACCAGATCGATGCCGCCATCGACTTGGCACACCACTGTATCGACAAGGGGTATGAGACGACGATCAACCTGATGGCCGTCTCCACGGTGGGCCTCCGGGATCTCGAAGAAGGGCTGAACGATCTGTCTAAGAGCCGGGTTCCCGTGATCTACCTTGTTGACAGTTTCGGTGCCTTTTACTCTGAGGACATCGATGTGCTGGCAAAGAAATACATAGAACGCCTGCCGGGAAAGACCCTCGGGATTCACTGCCACAACAACCAGCAGCTCGCCTTCGCCAATACCATCTCCGGGATTATCGCCGGGGCGAACTACCTTGATGCCACGCTCTACGGGATCGGTCGCGGGGCGGGGAACTGTCCCCTGGAACTGCTCGTCTCCTTCCTGAAGAACCCGAAATTCAAGGTTCGTCCACTCGTTGAGGCGATTGAAAAGCAGATCCTCCCCTGGCGGGAAAAGATCGACTGGGGCTATTTTGTTCCCTACATGGTAACGGGGGTTTTAAACCAGCATCCCCGTACGGCCATGGCTCACATGGAATCGGAAGAAAAGAGTAAGGTGACCCAATTTTACGACCAGATGACCAATGCTACGGAAGTGGACTGATTTTTCCCTGTTGTCCTTGAAGCCGCTCTGTTCTCCCTGGATGCTGCCGTAACGCCCTCTTCTCCCGGACTTTACAGATGTCAAGTTTGGAGGTAAGGTGTGTCATATGCCGTTTTTGGGCACATGACAAGGATTTTGACATCAGGAATGCCTATGAAAAAGAATTGCTGGGAATATTTTCAATGCGGTCGTGAACCGGGAGGAAAGAAGATCCGGGAGTTGGGGGTTTGTCCCGCTGCTGCAGCGGAAAAACTCAATGGAGTGCACGGTGGAAGAAATGCCGGACGGGCGTGTTGGGTGATTGCCGGGACGGACTGCAATGAAGATATAAAAGAGGATTCCGTTGAGAAGGTCAAGATGTGTACGGATTGCGATTTTTACAAGCAGGTCAAAGAAGAAGAACGTTCGAAATTTATCTTTACGGGGACTCTCCTGACAAACGTGATTCATGGAAAATCAAAATCCGCCTCTTCCGACGATTCCCCCGGAAAGAGGGGATGATCTCCACAACCTGGAATATCTCTCCTCTGTCGACCTGATCCTCTTTATGGCGGGGAATCAGTTTATGGCGATGGGGGATTTGCTCCACAACTTTCAGAAACAAAATCCTTCCATTGAGAAGATTTTTTACGAGACCCTGCCGCCCGGTCTGGAACTGAAACAGATCCTCTCCGGGGGAGCCCGCTTCCGGGACCAGGTGATCGATGTCCGTCCTGACGTTTATGCTTCGGTCTCAATGGCTGCCATGGAGCGTCTTGCTTCGGCCGGGTTCATTGGGAAAGATGCACCCTGTCTCTATCTTCACAACCGTCTCGTTCTGATGGTCCCGTCAGGGAATCCCCTCGGGATTACTTCCGTGACCGATCTTGCAAAACCTGAGATCCGGATCTCCCAGCCCGATCCCGAGAATGAAGATATCGCCCATCATATCCTCGACATGTACCGGCAGGCCGGTGGAGAAGAACTGGTGCGGTTGATCATGGAGGAGAAAAGGGAAGCGGGGAGAACCCTTTTGACCACGGTTCATCACCGGCAGACGCCGGACCGGATTCTTCAGGGTGAGGTCGACGTTGGGCCCGTCTGGGCAACCGAGGTAGTCCATGCCGTTCGCTCCGGCCTTCCCCTGGAGGCCGTGGAGGTTGGCAAGGCCTTTGATCAACGGGAGCGGATCAATTATTATGTGACGCCCCTGAAAGACTCCCCCCATCCGGAGACGAGGCAGTATTTTATCGATTTTCTCCTTTCCCCGTTGGCCCAGAAGATTTACCAGGGGTATGGTTTTGTGCCCCATCTCTCGGTTTAAGGGGGATGTCGATGAGGAGGAACTCCTGAGTGTTTAAAATGGTCCTGCCCTTTTGCCTCGCTGGAATTTGTCTTCTCTTTTTTCCAATGAATGCCTTTTCTACACCTGATTTTGCACAGCAGACAGGGAAACCCTGTCGGGCCTGTCATATTGATCCGGCAGGAGGCGGTCCCTTGAATGCCCAGGGCAGGGATTTTTTGGAGGAGCTGAAAAGTGAGGGACGCTTCCACCCGCGTCGCACCGGCTCTCGTCTCCTGCTCCTGCTTGCAGGCTATCTCCATCTGGTGACGGGTATCTTCTGGTTCGGCACCATCCTCTATGTGCATCTCCTGTTAAAGCCTGCCTATGCTGCGCGGGGGCTCCCCAGCGGAGAACTCCTGGTCGGTTGGATTTCCATTGGGATGATGACGATGACAGGCCTCATCCTGGCGATTCATCGGGTTCCTACATGGGGAATGTTGATTCATAGCCGATTCGGTATTCTCCTCCTTATTAAAGTCATGCTCTTTCTCGTAATGGTTTTGTCTGCGACTTTTGTCACATTCTGGTTGGGTCCCCGGTTGCGGCAACAAAAAAAGCTAAAATTGGAGGCACAAAAACAGGATCTTACGATAGAAGAAATGTCGCAATTCGACGGTAAGGATGATCGACCTGCCTATGTCGGCTACGAGGGGGTAATCTATGATGTTTCCAGGAGCCGTCTCTGGCCGCAGGGAGAACATATGGTCAGGCACCGTGCCGGGATGGATTTAACGGAGATGCTCAAACAGGCCCCGCACGATGCGGAAAAGATTATTGCCATGAAACAGGTGGGCAAGATCCTCGCGTCGGGAAAGCAGAACCGGAGACGTCCGGAAATGAAAGCCTTTTATTTCTTTGCCTACTTGAATCTTGTCCTTGTTTTTCTGATCATTTTTGTCATTTCCCTCTGGCGCTGGTGGTAGAGAAATCTCTTCGACGTTGTCCGCTTGCACTTCTTCCAGGACGGCGGTACGATTTCAAATATCAAGAAGCATTCCCTCTGTTTTTTGCAGGGGAGACAAGGAGGTGTGCCATGAAAAAGGCACTAATTATTTCCGCAGACAATTTTGAAGATATGGAACTTCTCTATCCCTACTACCGGTTACGGGAAGATGGATGGGAAGTCGATGTGGCCAGCCATGAGGTGAAGACGATCATTGGTCAGCGTGGCTATGAATGTAAGGCGAAGATCGCCTTCAGTAAGGTCAATCCGGAATCGTATGGTCTGCTCATCATTCCGGGTGGTAAAGCCCCTGAGAGCGTCCGACTCGATCCGGATGCCTTACGGATCACACGATACTTTTTTAAGAAGAAGCTGCCCGTCGGGGCCATCTGCCATGGCGCCCAAGTCCTCATTTCGGCAGACGTAATCGCAGGGATGAAAATCACCTGCTGGAAGGGGATCCAGGACGACGTCATCGCTGCCGGTGGAGATTACCGGGACTGCGAGGTATCGGAAGATCATTTTTTGATTACTTCCCGTTTTCCCGATGACCTGCCGGCTTTCATGCGACGAATCGGACTGATGATGGAGAAGCCCGACCTGAAGAAGGTCGTGGGGATCTGA
>CAYQVN010000226.1:0-3811 GCA_964420895.1 uncultured Nitrospirota bacterium
GCTTTTCTCTTTTGATCTTGATCTTGCTTTTTCTATCTCCTGCCTTTCTCCGTGTCCTCCGTGAGCTCCGTGGTGGATGCTTTTGACTTTGTCTTCACTCTACCCCTTTATTCCTCTTCCCCATTCTGATCTTCAATCCGGATCAGGACCGTTTGATCCGCGGTCATCTCCAGGGCATCGATCCGGTCGAGGGCATCCTTCACGTCCCGCTCCCGGGCCATGTGAGTGACCATCACGATCGGTACAGGGCCGTCCGTTTTTCGTCCCTTCTGGATGACCGAAGAGATACTGATCCCGAAATCCGACAGGATCCCGGAAATCTTGGACAACACGCCGGGACGGTCCGCCGTGGCAAAACGGAGAAAATATCTTGTCCTCACATCGTCCATGGCACGCACCACCAGGGGCTGCCGGTTTTCCTCCGGGAAGGAACCGAGAGGGACACGTTCGGTCCCACCATGAAGAAGGTCCCGGGCAATCTCCACGAGGTCCCCCACCACAGCACTGGCCGTCGGCAGGGCTCCGGCCCCCTTGCCGTAATAGAGGGTCGGTCCCACGGCATTGCCGTTGACATAGATTGCATTGAGCACGCCGTCGACCTGGGCGAGCAGGGTCCTCTCGGGAATCATCGTCGGATGGACCCGGGCCTCGATAGAGTCGTCGGAAGCCTTGGTGATCCCCAAGAGCTTGATCTTGTAGCCGAAGCTTCGGGCATACTCGATATCGAGAGGGGTGATCCGTGAAATCCCTTCCGTATAGACCTGATCGAAAGGGATCGGCGTCCCGAAGGCAAGAGAAGCCAGGATCGCCAGTTTATGGGCCGAGTCGATCCCTTCCACGTCGTAGGTCGGGTCGGCCTCGGCATAGCCATGGGCCATGGCCTCCTTCAATACATTATCGAAGGCCTCCCCTTCACCAGTCATCTTCGTGAGGATATAGTTGGCCGTCCCGTTGACGATCCCGTAGATCGATTCAATCCGGTTGGCCGGAAGTCCCTCCTTCAGAGTCCGGATGATCGGGATGCCGCCTCCCACACTCGCCTCGAAGCAGATCTTCACACCATGGCGGCGTGCTGTCTTGCAGAGCTCTTCCCCATGAATCGCCATGAGGGCCTTGTTGGCCGTCACCACATGCTTCCCGGCAGAGAGGGCCGCTTCCACCATTTTTTTCGCGGCGCCGGTCCCCCCGATCAACTCGATCACCACGGGGATCTCCGGATCTTTCAGGATCTCTTCTCCTTTTGTGGAGAGGATCTCCCGGTCCAGGGCAATACCCCGATCGGTCTCGATATCGAGATCGACAATTTTTTTCAGGAACAGTTCGGCGCCGAGTCGTCGTGCAATGATCTCCCGATTCTCGTCAAGGACCTGCACCACCCCTGTACCGATTGTTCCAAGACCGAAAAGTCCGACTGGAATCTTTTTCATCTTTGTTATCCTGTTGGAACGGTATGGACAATACTAAAAGATCGACCGGATCCCCCGGACCGCCTGGCGCGTCCGGTGCTCATTCTCCACCAGGGCAAAGCGGACGAACTCGTCCCCATATTCCCCGAAACCGATCCCGGGAGAGACCGCCACATGGGCCTTTTCCAGGAGCATCTTGGAAAATTCCAGTGACCCCATGGAACGGTATTGCTCGGGGATCTGCGCCCAGACGAACATGGTCGCCTTCGGCTTTTCCACCTCCCAGCCGATCCGCGTCAACCCCTCGCAGAGGGTGTCCCGGCGGGACTGATACATCTGCACAATCTCCCGAACGCAATCCTGGGGACCTTTGAGGGCGATGATCGCCGCAATCTGGATCGGCTGAAACATCCCGTAATCGAGATAACTCTTCATCCGGGTCAGGGCAGCAATGATCTCACGGTTCCCCGTGGCAAAGCCGACACGCCAACCCGGCATGTTGTACGACTTTGAAAGGCTGGTAAACTCGACCCCAACATCCTTCGCCCCCGGCACTTGAAGAAAGCTCGGCGCCTTGTAGCCGTCATAGACCAGTTCGGAATAGGCCAGGTCATGGATGACGATCACGTTGTTCTCTTTGGCGAATTCAACCACCTTCTCGAAAAAGGAAAGCTCCACGACCCGCGTCGTCGGATTGTGAGGGAAATTGAGCATCATCACCTTGGGATGTGGCCAGGTCTGCTTGTAGGCCTCGCTCAACTCGTAAAAAAAATCCCCATCGAGGGTCATCGGAACATGGCGGACATCACCGTTGGCAATAATCACGCTGTAGGCATGGATCGGGTAGGTCGGGTTCGGAACCAGAACGGAATCCCCTGGCCCGACCAGCGCCAGAGCCAAATGGGAGATCCCTTCCTTCGATCCGATTGTGGCAATCGCCTCCGTGGCGGGATCAAGTTCAACGTCATACTTCTCCTTATACCAGTCGGTGATGGCCGAACGGAGCTTGGGGATCCCCCGTGAGGCAGAATAACGGTGATTCTTCGCCTGCCGGGCAGCCTCGGTCAACTTCTCCACAATATGTCGCGGTGTCGCCTGATCGGGATTTCCCATCCCCAGATCGATAACATCTTCCCCGCGTCTGCGCGCCTTCATCTTCAGATCATTCACAATGGCGAAAACGTAAGGCGGCATTCGATCAATTCTGCGAAAGACAAATTCCACCGGTTTCTCCTCTACTGTTCATTCTTGCAGGAATGCGGCCTTTTCTGTAAGACCGCCATCGCTTCATCAGCATGAAAGGAACTCCGCACCAGGGGACCCGACATCACGATCTGAAAGCCGAGTTCATAACCGATCCGCTCATATTCTGCGAATCGCTCCTGCGGAACATACTCCACAACAGGGACATTCTTTCTCCGGGGCCTGAGATACTGTCCCACCGTCAGGATCTCACATCCCACATCCCGCAGATCCCGCATGACGGAAACTACCTCGTCCGCATTCTCCCCGAGTCCCACCATGAAACCCGACTTGGTGGGCAGTTCCGGGGCACACCATTTGACATGAAAGAGAAGGTCAAGGGACCTTCGATAATCGGCACGGCCCCGAATTTCGGGATAGAGGCGCGGCACCGTTTCCACATTATGGTTGTAAATATCCGGACCGGATTCGGCAACCCGCCGGATCGCCTCTCTGTCCCCCCCGAAATCGGGGGTCAAGATCTCCACCGTCACCCCCGGAACCTCCCCCTTCAAGATGCGGACTGTCTCGGCAAAATGTCCGCTTCCGCCATCGGGCAGATCGTCACGGGTCACCGAGGTAATCACCACATGTTTCAGGTGAAGTTCACGGACCGTTGCGGCAATCTTCATCGGCTCTTCAATATCTACGGTCCCCGGACGACTATGTCCCACGGCACAGAAGGCGCAATCCCGAGTACAGTGATCCCCCAGGATCATGAAGGTCGCCGTTTCCCGGGCAAAACATTCTCCCAAGTTGGGGCAAAGGGCTGACTCGCAAACGGTGTGCAACCCTTTAGAACGCAAGATTCGTTTGATTTTGTGCGTTTTTTCACTCGTACCGGACCGGTTGGTAACCCAAGCCGGCAGGCGCTGAACGGCCATGGAACCTCCTTAAAATCCTGCCTAAACCATTGATATTGGTTTAAAAAGTAAATATATCATTTATATTTTTTCCAAGTCAAACGAAATGTGAAAATCAGCGGTCAGGAAAGGGGGAACAGAAAGATCTACAGCGTCATCTCTCGCAATGACGCAGAGTACGCAGAGAAAATCAACACATGACAAAAACATTTTACCATGAAAGGACTTGAAGAAGGACTAAATACAAAGAGTAAGGCAATCTTCTGTTCCCTGATCCCCTTCCCCTGGTCACCCTCCTAC
>CAYQVN010000227.1:0-3763 GCA_964420895.1 uncultured Nitrospirota bacterium
AAAAGACCTGCCCCGTCACCCCTTTCAACTGCACCAGGGTCCGGATGAATTGAAAGACCTCTTCGGGGTCGCAAAAGCGGTTCAGACAACTCTCCTCAAGGGCCCGTTCACGGATGGTGGCGGGGAGTCCTTTCGTCATGTCGGTCTCCATGAAACCGGGGCTGACAGCATTGACCCGGATATTCATTGGCCCCAGTTCCCGGGCCGCAGCGCGGGTCAGGCCGATCAACCCCGCCTTGGCGGCAGCATAATTCGCCTGGCCGGCGTTTCCTCGCAAGCCGGCAATCGAAACAATATTCACGATCTGCCCGCCCCCCTGTTGTTCCATGACCGGTATGACCCGGCGGAGCGTACGGAAGGGACCGGAAAGATCGGTTTTCATCACCGACGACCAGGCCGACTCGGACAAGGAGAGGAGCGGTCCATCCTGGATCTTTCCAGCATTATTGATCAGTATATGAAGACCGCCCCAGACATCCAGGATCTGATCGACCATCCGGGAAGCATCGCCCGGTACCGAAAGATCAGCCACCACGGCCAGGGCCTCTCCCCCCTCCTCCCGGATCATTCGGACCGTTTTTTCAGCGGCCTCATGATCCGACCGGTAATGAACCGCCACGGGGTACCCGGATCGGGCGAAGCCGACAGCCAGAATGTTGCCCAATCCCCGGGAACCGCCGGTGACAAGGACGACTTTCTTCTTTCCCGTCGACATCAGATCCTCATGCCTCCCTTTCGGCCCGGTCAAGGGCCATCTGCAGGCAGGATATCACCCGCTCCATCTCCTCCGGAGTGTGGGTCGCCATTACCGAAAAGCGGATCCGCGAGGTCCCCTCTGAAACGGTGGGGGGACGAATGGCCGGGGCAAAGATCCCCTGTTCGAGGAGATCTTCGGCCACTTGCACCGCTTTTTGTGCCGTCCCGAGGATCACGGGAAAGATCGGCGTCTCCCGGGAGACCGGAGAAAAACCCAGCGACTCCAGGCCCTCCGCCAGGACCGATATGTTTCGGGCGAGCCTTGCACGGAGCCGCTCTCCCTCCTCGCCCTGAACGAGCGCAAGGGCCGCCGAGGAGGCCGCCAGGACCGCAGGCGGAAGAGCCGTCGAATAGATCAACGGACGGGCGCGGTTGATCAGCATTTCGATCACATCCCGGTCCCCGGCGACATAGGCGCCGAAGGAACCGAAGGCCTTGCCCAGAGTTCCCATGCGAAGGGTGATGCCGTCCTCCAGACCGAAATGTGCGGCCGCCCCCCTTCCCTTCTGGCCCAACCAACCCGTGGCATGGGCTTCATCGAGATAGAGATGGGCATCATACCGCCCGGCCAGTTCTACCAGCTCGGACAGTGGGGCAATGTCGCCGTCCATACTGAAGACACTCTCCGTGGCAATCCATTGCATTCCATTGCAATTATTTACTTTAAGTTTATCTTCCAACATACTGACATCTAAATGATTATACACAACAACATCAGCTTTTGAAAGACGGCAACCATCGATGATGGAGGCATGGTTCAAGGCATCGCTGAAGATCCGGTCCCCCTTCTGCGCAAGGGCGGGAAGAACACCCGTATTTGCCGCATAGCCGGTATTGAAGAGAAGGGCCGCCTCACATCCGAGAAAGGCTGCGATCTCCTCTTCCAGTTTTGCATGAAGCCGGGAGGAACCGGAAAGAAGCCGGGAGGAACCGCTGCCGGTCCCCCATTCGGCTGCAGCCTCAGAAGCGGCAGCCTTCAGTGCAGGATTCACGGCCAGTCCCAGATAGTCATTGGAGGCGAGACAGATCAGTTCCCTCCTTCCAATCCGAATGCGGGGCCCCTGGGGGGAATCGATCCTCCGCAGGCTGCGATAGAGCCCCTCCTCTTTCAGCCGGTCAAGAGACGATTCAAACACCGGGGACCTCCGTAACCAGATAGGGAACCGATTCCAGTTCCTTGACCATCATCTCTATGGGAGAGGAATCATCAACAAAGAAAGCTCGCCCCCCGAAGGGATTCCCCTCCTCTTTCATCTGAGTAAGACGGACATATCCTATATTCTTCGAGGCCACATAGCCGGTGGTATAACCGGGATCATCGGAACGGCAGACCTCCGCAATAATCCCGGGAACCAGGGCCACCTTGGAGGCAAGGACCGATGCCTCAACAACTCGGGGATGGTAGATCTGCAGGTCATGGAGCCGCCTTTCCAGAGCCTCCCTCGCCGGATCCGTAAGATCCATCCGGGTGACCCGGACGCCCCGTTCCCGATCCGGTTCCAAGCGGCGGCCGCTTTGTGCATGGATGATCATGGCTCCCCGCATATTTCCTCCAGAGGAAGCCGCCCCACTGGCAAGGACGGACAATGCCTCATCCACGGCCTTTTGCGATACGCCGCATTCCATCAGGAGACCTGCCGCTTTCGCCGCAGACTCTTCAGGGCTCTTTGTCTCGATCGTCCGCAAAGGAAGGAGTGGAATCGCCCGGATCCGGTCGGTAACGAGACGATCGGTCCCGATCACGATGGAGGTCGGCTCTCCCCCCGGGTGCGACAGGGCCCGTTTTGCCATCTCCGCCACTGTTTCAGGAATCCCATCCTTCGAGACGATCCGCTCCGCACCACAGAGATGTTTCTTTCCAACGGAAGCGTGCATCCGGAGACTGTAGAGTTCACCCTTCCCTTTCATTCTTTTGCGGCCTTCCTGCCTTCCCGTTCCCGTACAATCTGCAGACCGTGGGCCTGCACCATTTCCCGATCCTTTTCGGGCGCCCTGCCGGGAGTGGTCAGATAGTCCCCGGTGAGAAGCCCGTCGATCCCGGCATCGAGCAACCTCCCCTGCTCCTCGCCCATCTGGATCTCCCGTCCCGCACAGGCACGAATCTCGGCTCCGGGATGGATCAAACGAAAGAGGGCAGCCGTTTTCAGGATCTCCTCCCGGTCCATCGGCTCCACGTCGGCCAGGGGGGTGCCGGGGATGGGATGGAGAAAATTAAGGGGAATGGAATCGACCTCCAGATCCCGGAGGGTCAGGGCCATTTCCACCCGTTGCCCCATCCTCTCTCCCATGCCGAGAATCCCGCCGCAGCAGACCTCAAGCCCTGCCGCTTTGGCATTCCGGACCGTCTCCAGGCGACGGTCGAAGGAGTGGGTCGTACAGACGGCGGCATAAAAACTCCGGGCCGTCTCGATATTGTGATGATAACGGAGCAGGCCTGCCTCCTTTAACCGGACCAGGTCCGCCTTCTCCAGGGTCCCGAGAGAAGCGCAGGGACGAATGTGCCCCGCTGCCCGCATCTTCCGGAGCATGGCGGCGATCTTTTCCAAATCCTCTTTCGTCGCCCTCCGCCCGCTGGTGACGATACAGAAAAAGCGAACCCCGTCTCCGGCGGACCGATCGGCTCCTTCCAGCACACGTTCTTCCGGAATCAGGGGGTAGGCCGAAACCCCGGTTTCGTGGTGGGCCGACTGTGCACAGAAGCGGCAATCCTCCCCGCACCGGCCCGATTTGGCATTGATAATAGCGCAAAGGCTGACCGGATCTCCCCGAAACCGATCTCGGACCCGGCAGGCCGCCGCCATCAGTTCGCAAAGTTCAATCTCCATGAGGGTAATCGCCTCATCCCATGTCAGGGCGTGTCCCTCTTCGGCCTGTTGTATCAGTGCTCTGTATTTTCCTTGTCCCATGGTCCCTCTCCCAATCAACGGAATGGGGGAAGTGTATGACCTCTCCCACCGCTTGTCAATACGGAAGGGATGTCGCTTGACAGAAATGGAAGGTACGGTAA
>CAYQVN010000228.1:0-3760 GCA_964420895.1 uncultured Nitrospirota bacterium
GCAAGAAATAGGGCGGAAAGAGAAGAAAAAAGCGTGACTTTGCCCATCGGGTACCTTATAAAGAATATTCACGATTTTTTTGGTAAAGATTATGAAACTTTCCAATCGAAGTCAGTATGGGGTCCGGGCCCTTTTCGACATTGCCTATTTCGGAGAAGGGCAAACCGTCCAGATCCATGAAATCTCCAAGAGGCAGGGGATTCCCCGGCGTTTTTTGGAACAGATCTTCTTTGTCCTGAAAAAGGCGGGGATGATCGACAGTACAAGAGGACCGAAGGGGGGCTATTCCCTCCATCGGCTCCCCAAGGAGATCAGTGTAGGGGATATCATTCGGGTCCTGGAAGGACCGATTGAGCCGGTCCCCTGCAGTACTATGGAGGAGGACGGTTCGGCCTGCCATTATATTGATAAATGTGTTACCCGGATGGTTTGGGAAGGTGCAGGGAACCTCCTGACGGAATATTTCGACTCCATTAACCTGGAGGATCTCTGCCTGCGGGCCAACGAGTTGGGGCTCAAAGGGGATAATCAGTGTTTGATGTTTTCTATTTAAATGAAGGAGATGAAGGATGGCGAAGGCAACAAAAGTGACAAAAACCTACGCGGAGATCAATGCCAAGATCAAAAAGGGCGAGGCCGTTGTGGTGACCGCGGAGGAGATGATCGATATCGTAGACAAAGAGGGTGCTGTGGGTGCGGCGAAAAAAGTCGACGTGGTGACGACAGGGACCTACGGACCGATGTGTTCCTCCGGCGCCTTTCTCAATTTCGGCCATTGTAAACCGAAGATGAAGGTCCAGAAAGCCTGGCTCAATGATGTTGCCGCCTATGCCGGTCTGGCAGCAGTCGATCTTTACATCGGCGTTACCGAGATACCCGATGACGATCCGGCGAACAAGGTCTATCCGGGAAAGTTCTTGTACGGCGGTGGTCATGTGATCGAGGATCTCATCGCCGGAAAGGATGTCCGGATGAAGTCCCTCTCTTACGGGACTGATTGCTATCCGAGAAAAGAGCTGGAAAGCCTGATGCGTCTCGAAGACCTCAATGAATGTTATCTTTTCAACCCCCGCAATGCCTACCAGAATTACAATTGTGCCGTGAATTTCAGCACGAAGATGATCTACACCTATATGGGTGGACTCCGGCCGAAGGCGGGCAATGCCAACTATTGCAGCGCCGGGCAGCTCTCTCCGCTGCTCAATGATCCCTATTACCGGACGATCGGTGTGGGGACGCGGATCTTCATCGGCGGCGGGGTCGGCTATGTGGTGGCCCCCGGAACCCAGCACAATCCCTCGGTCAAACGGGGGGAAAACGGTGTGGTGCGGGCGCCGGCCGGGACCATTGCGACCTATGGGGACCTGCGGGGGATGAACACCCGCTACATCAAGGGAGTGAGCATCCAGGGGTACGGCACCACCTTGGCACTCGGTATCGGCGTCCCTATTCCGATTCTGAATGAAGAGATGGCCCAGGCGACCGGTGTTTCCGATGAGCAGATCGTGACGCAGATCGTCGATTACGGCGTCGACTATCCCCAGGGGATTGCCAAGAGCTACGGAGAAGTGAATTACAAGGAGCTGAAGACGGGAAAGATCATCATCGACGGCAAGGAAGTGAAGACCGCTTCCCTCTCGAGTTATCCCATGGCCGTCGAGATTGCAGAGACTCTGAAGGATTGGATCCTCAAGGGAGACTTTCTCCTCGGGGAACCGCAGGACCTGCTCCCCTCAGCGGATTCGGGAGTGTCTTTCAAACCTCTGAAAGAACGCATGTAATAACGGTGTGGAGGAGATGTTCATGAGACCGGAAAGCGTGGATAAGATCACCGACCTGATCGGCAATACCCCTGTTGTGGAGCTGCAGCGGATGACCGGGACCGAGGATGCCCGGATTCTGGCAAAGATCGAATCCTTCAATCCCGGAGGAAGCGTGAAAGACCGGATCTGCCTGAGTATGATCGAAGTGGCGGAACGGGAGGGGAAGCTGCAACCCGGTGGGACGATAGTCGAGCCGACGAGCGGAAATACCGGGATCGGCCTTGCCTTTGTGGCAGCCGTCAAGGGGTATCGGGCGATCTTCACCATGCCGGAGACGATGAGCCTGGAACGGCGGAATCTTCTCCATGCCTTTGGTGCCGAAGTGGTGCTGACCCCGGGAAACGAGGGGATGAGCGGCGCCATCCGGAAGGCCGAGGAACTCGATGCGGCCCATCCCGATTATTTTATGCCCCAGCAGTTCAATAATCCCGCCAATCCGGAAATCCACCGGAAGACCACCGCCCAGGAGATCCTGCAACAGGTGGATTCCGGGATCGATGCCTTTGTGGCCGGCGTTGGAACCGGTGGCACCGTCACGGGAGTGGGGGAAATCCTGAAGCATCAACATCCGGAGATCCGGGTTGTGGCCGTGGAGCCAAAGACCTCGGCGGTCCTTTCGGGCAAAGACCCCGGACCCCACAAGATCCAGGGAATCGGCGCCGGTTTTGTGCCCGAGGTTTTAAACATGGAGACTGTCGATCAGGTCTTTCCCGTGGGGGATGATGAGGCGGCCCAGGCCGCCCGGGAGATGACCCGCCGGGAGGGGATCCTCTGCGGTATCTCATCGGGCGCCGCCATGGTGGCAGCCCTCCAGGTCGCCCGGGAACTGGGTGCCGGAAAGACAGTGGTCGTCATTCTTCCCGATACGGGAGAACGTTATTTGAGTACGGACCTCTATGCAACTGAGTAGTTACCGGGATAGAATAATTTCATTAAAAGTACAGAGCATCATTTGATGAGATGATCTTGTAAAGGAGAGTTCAAACATGGCAGCCAAAAAAGTCCTCCTGCGATTTTCCAGCAACCTGATCAGCAAGCCGATCGTCTACCGTCTGATCAAGGACTTCGATTTGACCTTCAACATCCTGAAGGCGACGATTCGCCCCGACGAAGCAGGGGAGATGGTCCTGGAAATCTCGGGAGATGGTAAGAAATATAAGAAAGGAATTGCCTTTCTCAAGGAGTCCGGCGTGGAAGTATTGGATACGGAAAAAAAGATCATCAAGGACGAAGAACGCTGCTACCAGTGCAGTGCCTGCACGGGGGTCTGCCCCAGCGGGGCGATCTCCATTGACCGCAAGACCATGTGGGTCAGTTTTGACCCGGAAAAGTGCATTGTCTGTGAGCTTTGTGTCGGGACTTGTCCGTCGAAGGCGATGCAGGTGCAGATCAAGTAGAACGGCTTCCTGTCATTCCTCCCCATCGGGGGAGAGGTCCGGAAGGATCCGCTCCGGACAGGTATAGATATTCATTCGCCTTCCCCGGGCAAAGCCGACGAGAGTGATCTGCAAGGTCTCGGCAATCCGGATGACCTGGTCCGTCGCCGCGGCACGGGTCACCAGGAGCGGGCATCGGCTTCTTCCCACCTTCATGATGATTTCCGATGAAATCCTGCCACTGGCAAGGAGGACCTTGTTGTCAGTGGGGATCCCTTTGAGAAAGCAGGCGCCCAGGACCTTGTCGACGGCGTTGTGCCGTCCGATGTCCTCGGCGAAGGCCCAGAGCCTCTCGCCGTCGGAGAGGGCGGCGCTATGGGTTCCGCCGGTGGAGAGATAGGTCGAGGATCGGCGCTGGAGTTCCTGCATCCCCTCAAGAATTTTCTCCGGGGCGAAGGTCTGTCCCCGGCCCGCATGGTCAAGGCTTAAGGCGTCCATTACATCACATAGGATTGTTACACGACCGCAGCCCGAGGTGAGGGTGATCTTTTTGATCGGATC
>CAYQVN010000229.1:0-3754 GCA_964420895.1 uncultured Nitrospirota bacterium
GAAACACTGATTAGGATTAAGAGTAAGATTACGATTAAGAATAAACAGAATGGCATTTCTCCACTCCCCCGATGAGAATAGCCCCTGTTACAAGCCGAGCATCGCAATGTCAGAACGGATAATCCTACATATCGATATGGACGCCTTCTTCGCCTCCGTGGAGCAGCAGAGCCGTCCCGTTCTCCGGGGTAAGCCGATTGCTGTGATCGGTTCGGGGAAGCGGACGGTGATTACCACCTCCTCCTACGAGGCCCGGGCTCGGGGAGTCAAAACGGGGATGAACATTTTCGAGGGACGGACGATCTGCCCTGAGTTGATCCTGGTCGTGGGGAACAACCGGAAGTATACCGACACCTCCCGGGGGGTCGTCGAGATCCTCCGGGACTATACCCCCCTCGTGGAGGTCTACTCCATCGACGAGGCTTTCCTCGATCTGACCGGGACGGTCCGACTTCTCGGCCCTCCGGAAGGAATCGCCCGGCGGATCAAGGAGCGGATCGAAAAACGGTTCGGGATTACCTGTTCCGTCGGGATTGCCCCGAACAAACTTCTTTCCAAACTGGCCGCCGGTCTGAAAAAACCGGACGGTCTGGTCCGGGTCCGGCCGGAGGAGGTCTCCTCCCTTATGGAGCAACTTCCTGTGATGGAGCTCTGCGGAATCGGGCGGCGTCTCGGGGAACATCTGGCGGCGCTGGATATCCGCACCTGCGGGCAACTGGGGCGTTTCCCCGTGGCCAACCTCCGCCAACGTTTCGGAATTGTGGGGGAGACCCTTTCCGCCATGGGGCAGGGGATCGATCCGTCGCCCGTTGTCCCCTTAGGGGAGGAACCGGAGCCGAAGTCGATCGGGCACAGTACGACCCTTCCCCGGGATATCTCGGACAAGGAAAGGATTCACCAAACCCTGCTGCGGCTTTCAGAGATGGTGGCCCGCCGGGCACGGCGGAACCATCTCTGCGGCCGGACCGTGACCCTCACGCTTCGCTACGCCGACTTTACGACCTTCTCAAAACGGATGCGCCTGGACGATTTCCTCCATCACGGACCGGAGATCTATCTGACGGTCCGGGAGATCCTTTCCGCTCTGCGTCTGCGCCAGGCCGTCCGTCTTCTCGGCGTCACTCTTTCCGACCTTGCCCGGGACTACCTGCAGCTTTCCCTCTTCGAGGAGGAGCGAAAGAGAGAGGAGATCGCCCGAGCCATGGATGCTGTTAACGACCGGTACGGCATGTTCACCGTCACCTGGGGGACCCTGCTCAAACGATCAAAAGAGCCGGGCGTAATCTCCCCGGCCTGGCGTCCGGCGGGGAGTCATTATGTGAATGTGCGTTAGGTGGGGAGCAAAGGGGGTTGATCTATCCCTTATTTCTTTAATCGAAATCTTCGAAAAACTCCGGCAGATTTTTTATCTTCTTGAAAGTCTCAGGTGAAACCGGCTTGTTTCGGATCATACCTTCAATGCCTCCGGATTATCCGCAGGAGCTGCAGGAAGAGGAGGTGCAGCCTCCACAGGAGGAGCCGCCACCCTTTTCGGTGCCCTGGGAGGCGAAGGTGGAGAGCTGGCGGGAGACGTCGCTCCCTCCGCATGTGGGGCACTGGACATCATTTTTTCTGCTCATCACCAGGGTTTCAAAGGTTTCGTTGCAGTTTTTGCAGTAGAATTCGTAGATCGGCATTTTATGATTCCCTTCCCCTGTCCCCCTCCTGTGGAGAGGAACAAGGGAAAGTTAAGTGCTTACTTCGGGACCTTCTCCCAGTCTGCCAGAAACTTCTTCAACCCAACATCGGTCAGAGGGTGATGCATGAGTTGTTTGATCACCTTCAAGGGGATCGTGGCGATATCGGCGCCGACCAGGGCCGCATCGAGGACATGGAGGGGGTTCCGGACGGAAGCGACGATGATCTCCGTTTCATAGGCGTAGTTCTGATAGATGGTGTCGATCTGCTCGACCAGGTCCATGCCGATCTCGCTGATGTCGTCCAACCGCCCGATAAATGGGCTGACGAAGGATGCACCGGCTTTGGCGGCGATGAGGGCCTGGGTGGCGGAGAAAACAAGGGTAACGTTGGTGTGGATCCCTTCGTCACTGAGGACCCGGACGGCTGCGATTCCCGTTTCGAGCATGGGGATTTTGATGACGATATTCGAATGGATCTCGGAGAGCTGTCGGGCTTCCTTGAGCATCCCTTCCGTATCGGTACTGACCACCTCGGCACTGATCGGTCCGTCCACGATGGTGCAGATCTCTTCAATGACCTCGCGAAAATTACGGCCCGTCTTGGCAACGAGGGAGGGATTTGTGGTGACGCCGTCCACCATCCCCAAGGCCATTCCTTCACGGATTTCTCCAACGTCGGCGGTGTCGATAAAGAATTTCATATTGCCTCCTTGGCGGCTTTGTTGTAAGCCTGTTAACGATGTTTGAGGGGCTTGGATTTCCTCTGTAAATGTTTCGGCATTATAGTTTCTGCTCTTTTCGATGTAAAGTAAATTGTGTTTTGCCATCCTCCCTGCCGTGCAGGAGTTCGCAGATATGGACTACCCGGGTATCGAGTCCTGCCCGGTGGAGGAGGTCTTCCAATTGGATTTGGCAGGAGGGGCAGGCGGTGGCAACGATGTCGGCGCCGCTCTCTATGATCCGGTCCACTTTGTGTTGTCCGATCTTCAAAGAGAGGTCATAGTGGCTCAGCGAAAAGAGACCGCCGCCTCCGCAGCAGCGGTCGGCATCTTCCATCTCCACATATTCGATACCGGGAAGGTTCTGTAAAATCTTTCTCGGCGCCTCCCGTACCCCCATTCCCCGGCTCAGATGGCAGGGGTCGTGATAGGTGACCCGGACCGGTGATCCCCTTTTTCCTCCTTCTGCGTCCGGTGTTGCCAGGCCTTTGTGCATCCAATACTCCTGAAAGTCCATAATCTTCCCGGCCAGCGCCTCCGATGCTTCCCCGGGGAAGAGCTTGGGGTAGAGCTCCTTCAATGTCGAGCCGCAGGTGGCACAGAGGGTGATGACGGCCTCAGCATCCGTCCCGGCAAGGGCGGAAAGATTTTGTTCCACCATCTTTTCGGCACCTTTCAGGTCCCCCATGAAGAGGAGCGGTGCTCCGCAACAGCTCTGGCCTTCCGGTACCTCCACGTCTATTCCAGAGTGATGGAGGAGTGCAAGGGCTTCCTCGCCCCAATGTGGATAGAGGGTGTCGACGGCACAGCCGTAATAAAAGACAACCTTCCCCCTGACTTCACCTTTTACGGGAGGCAAGGGGGTGCGCTTGTGAAAGGGCGTTGTTGCCTGACGGGGAATCATTCGCCCCTTGCCGTTTCTGATATAGGGAAGAGCGAATTGGAGTGCTCGGCGATGTGAAAGAGGTTCATAGATTTTTTCCCCCAGGAAATCCAGGATTCGGGTGGTTGCGGACCGGAACTTCGACCGGGTGAAGACCTGCCGGGAGAGGAGCTTCTGATAATAGGGCAGACCCTTTGAGCTGCTGACTTGCAGTTTGGCGGCGAGATTTGCAAAATCGGCCTGCGATCCGGCAGGACATTGTGCGGAGCAGGCCTTGCAGCCGATGCAGGTGGAGAGGATCTGATCGAGTCTGTCCGTTGCCTCTAATTCATCGGCAAGGACGGCCTCTAAAAGGGCCATCCTCCCCCGGGCGACTTTACTTTCGTCGAGCACTTCGGCATAGACGGGACAGACGGACTGACAGGCCCCGCAGAGAATACATTTCCCTGCCGCCTCTGAGATGATCTGATTCA
>CAYQVN010000230.1:0-3733 GCA_964420895.1 uncultured Nitrospirota bacterium
GGAGACACAAAGGGCAAAGAAGCAATAATAGGGCATTCTTGCTTCGCACATAATCTGGACCGACGGATTCTCCATCATTCCGTTTCGTTCCGATAAAAAATACTACTAAATCAATAAATTAAATGGTATAATGGGTTTTTTAATTTTTTAGGAGCATACGTATGAACAGGACACGATTACTCCTGAGCACGATTCTTTTCATTTCGCTGCTGATCCTGGATGTCAGCGGAAGTCTTTATCCACGCCCCCAAAACCAGGCGGACAGGACAAAGGAATGGTTGGGAATCAAGGGCTGGACAGCCATGTACCACGAAACGTTTCTCCGGGAAAAGACATGGGAATCTGGCCCTGGAATGACCATGTCCACTAGGATCGAAACCAAGACATCCGGAACGTTCACGCTGGATGAAAAAATGGGCGGAGACAGCACTTTTGTCGAGTGGTATGGGCTCGGCAGCGGATCCTACACCATGACAAAAACTTCGGTTTTGGAAGGACACGGCGTCAGGATCACAGAGATAACCAAAACAACCTCATCAGGCCGTATCGGGACCGGAAACGAGGAAGACTACGAGGATCAATACGGCGGCAATGTGGCCGTCGACCTGTATTCGGGCACCTATTCCTTCGGGTTCGCTGAACCCACCGGGGAGGGGGAAACGACGCTCACGCGCATCGTCGAGGGGCTGCCTTCAGATTATTCTCAGATCGGCAAACTTCCCGAACCCCTCAGGCAGATCTTTCTTCCCCTAGGGGCCAAGGCCCAGGAGATCGCCAACTACAGCGGCCCGATTTCGGGCACTTCCCCCATGCTCGTGGGAGACATCCTCGGCTATGGTCTCATGCCCGATATGAGCATGCCCACAGAGTTCGAGCTTCCGAAAAATGCGGCCGTCCTCTCCGGTTCCTGGAGCGGAAAGGACACCTCCTTTTCCTGGCTCATCTCTCCATCGGGAGCAGGCGAACCCCTTTATCTGGAAAAATGCCCATCGGCCTGGAGGCCTAAGGTCGAGGAGGGAAACACCGTCCCGATTTCTCTCGAAGGAGACGGCTGGTACGGCGCCAAAGTGAAGGTGCGGTTCAGGCTCTACGACATAACGAATGAAAAGGGGACGTGTTTGAACAGCCCAGATAAAAACGAAGGCCCCGACCTCGATTTCGCCCACGATAGCAACAGGGATAAGTTCCAGGCACCGGAAGAAAAGAAAATTCCTGGCGGGACCAGCGAGTACTTTGTCGAAACCCGGGATCCCGAAAGCACCGCCACCATCACCGTCGTTTCCAGGGATGGCGGGGCATGGGGACGGCTGGAGGCCGATGTTTTGCTTACCGGCTCCGATGATTGGTTTCCCGTGTTCACGAAAAAAGGGAACCGCTCTATCACGATCCCATTGGATGAAGAAGGCGGGGAAAATTACATGGCCGATTCCTGGGAAAAACGGGTGTCCCGCACAAGGAGTTCCACTTACAAGCCGGGGAGTCCTCCTCAGGAAGACGCCGATGATTTCCCCCAGAATCCTCACAAAGGGGACGGCCTCACCAACTACGAAGAATACCGCGGATTCCTCATCCAGGGCAACCACAAAAGCACCAATCCCGGCATCAAAGACCTCTTCATGCATGTGGATGACCGCAGGCTCGTTCCCGGCATTCGCAAATTCGAGCAAGCGACCGACATAAGGGTGCATATGATCAAAGCGGCCGAATATGTCAGCGACAATGAACGAGTTGTCAATTCCAACCGGGGAAAACACACGCTGACCGAACAGCACGGCATTTTCGTGACAGCGCCCGCCGGCAATCCCGGAGGGGGTGGAGTGCTGAGGTTGGGAATGGCTATGGGGACCGATCCGAATGGCCTGGATATGTACGGCAGGCCAGGGAATCCAGGATACAACCCGGGAAACCCATCCCAAACAGAGCAGAACGGCACGCCGGCCTGGAAATCGAAGCTCGTCGTTTACCCCGCCAATCACAAAGGACAGATTCCTCTGGAATACACGGTCGTCCATGAGCTTCTCCACTGTTTATCGGTCGATCATCACGGTTCATCCTTTACGAGCGGACAGAATCTCTGCAACTGGGGCAGACTTAGCGGCCCGGACTGCAGCGATGCCGACGTGCTCGGAAATGTGGTCACCTTTTGGGGCGGGCCCAACTCCGGTGATGATTCCTGTGTCGTCAGCTATCCTCCGGCCACGTTTTTCACCGACTCAACCGGTGCGGTAGCCCGCGGCGCCGATGGCAATCCCCTTCCCTTCCAGGCGGCGCCCGACCTCATTACGCATATCTGTCGGGACAGGAGAGGAACGGGCCATAATGCCGGAGGAGGCCAGGTAGGAGATGCCACCAAAGGCAACTGCTGGGATCAAATCAAAATCGCGGACGGAGGACATTAATGATTATGAAAATCACAACAAGGACCATTCTCGCTCTTGTATTTTTCGCAACCATCGGGGCTTCGTTCACAGCGACAGCAGACTCCATTCTTTCTGCAAGACAATCCCCTTTGGCCCTCGAGCTCCTCACGGGCATGCCGGGAAACATCCTCGATCCCGATGTCCCGGTGGTCCTGACAGTCAACTTGTTCAGTCCTCTGGCTTCGGCCATCCACGAGCAGAGCCTCGACAAAGAAGAAGGCCTCGAACCCGAGGCATTTCCAGAAGTGAGCGGTCAGATCGACGGAAAAAACTGGTGGGAGGTTCTATCTCTTCGGATTCAGGCGGGAGAAACCGAAAAGGAGATCCCTTTCCAAATTTTGGATGAGCCCTCTCAGACAGCCCTGCCCCTTGGCGAGGGAGGGGTGAGCAGCTTCCGTATCGCCGTGCAACCGGGCGTTTTTCCCGAAAGAGCGGTTCTTTCCGTTCTGATCGGCCGAAATGAAGAGACCTTTCGCTCGGAAAAGGTGGAGATACGGTTTAAAGCAGGAACCCTTTCACAGGTGCAGAAACTGGAGATATGGATCCCCTATCACTTAGCCATGAAAAACACAGATGAGGCCAGATCGAAAGCGGAAGAGCTGATCAAGGCGATCCCCCAAGCCTCTTCTCCCTACAGCTACATGGCCCAAGTTCTCGAGTCCATCGGCGATCTCGAAGGAGCCAAGGAGAATATCCTCAAGGCCATCGAACTCTTCGGGGAACATATCGAAGGAGAGGACCCCCCGTTTCTCTATCTGGAACAACTCCAGCGCATCCAGGAAAAAATCGCCGCAAAAAAAAGAACGAATTAAGCCAGCGCCTTTTTGATGCGCTCGGGGGTTATCGGTAATTGGAGCACCCGGGCCCCGACAGCGTCGAACACAGCGTTGGCGATGACAGCACCCATGCACACGATAGCGGGTTCGCCCCCTCCCTGAGGCGCAGTCTCCCTGTCATCGATCAGGACGGTTTCGATCTCCGGCAGCCAGGAAAACCTCGGGATCTCATAGGTATCGAAATTCTGGTCGAATATCTCCCCGCCCTTGAAACGGATATCCTCTCTCAAGGCGTAACCCAGCCCCATGGTGATGCAGCCCTCCATCTGAATTTTGGCGCCCTCGGGGTTGATGGACAATCCCATGTCCTGCGCGCAAACGACACGCAGAACCCGGACACGACTGGTGGCCTTGTCGACCTCAACTTCGGCCATGTGGGCGACATAGGTGCCGGCGTCGATCCCCGCCGCAATTCCGTATCCCCGGCGGCTGGGCGCTTTGGCCCGCTTCCAGCCGACTTTTTCGGACACAAAAACC
>CAYQVN010000231.1:0-3666 GCA_964420895.1 uncultured Nitrospirota bacterium
GGACGATCATCGCATACCAACGCTCCGTGCGACAATACTACGGTCTGCAGTCTATCGTCCCCATCACAATCTGTTCCATACGCTGGGCCGTCGCCATCCACACCGTCACCGCCTTCCTCTACAATGGCCTTGCAGCACGGCCCTTCTGGAACTCTTCGATTCTGGCCCCGCGTTTTCTCGCATCCGCTTTCTGCTCCGGGCCGGCCCTCCTTCTCGTGCTCTTCCAGATTATTCGGAAGGTCTCACGTATCGAAATTGAAGACCGGGCCATCTTCAAGATCGCAGAGCTGATCGCCTACGCCATGTGTATCAACATCTTCCTGGAAGGATCGGAAATCTTCAAGGAGTTCTATTCCGGGACCATTCATGTCGCTTCGATCAAGTATCTCTACTTCGGGCTTCATGGGAACCACAGTCTCGTCCCCTGGATCTGGTGGGCAACGATTCTGAACCTTACAGCACTGGTATTGTTTCTCAACCCGAAAACCCGTGAGAATTTTCTGACCCTGAATGCCGGATGTATCTTCATGGTCATCGGCATTTATATTGAAAAGGGGATGGGACTTGTCGTTCCCGGTTTCGTACCCGGAACCCTGGGTGAGATTTACGACTACTCTCCGACCAATACGGAGATCCTCATCACCATGGGAATCTGGGCCTTCGGTGCTCTTATTTATACCCTGATGCTGAAATTCGCCATCCCCATCTACACCGGGGAACTTCGCTTTCAATCTAAATCAAATGACTCTGCAAAGGTGTCGGACTTGGACCTCGAAAAGGAACTGATGACCTCGGGGGCAACCCCCTCTGCCTCTCTTGCCGGAAGCGGCGAGGATGGTGGACAGTCCCACTAATTCGCCATCTTTAAATTATGCCCCCCCACCCTCCTTCGGGAGGGTGGGGTTTTTCTTATTTTTTTCTTGACAATGATTCTCATATTCATTATTATGACCGGGAACAACTGATAAAGCGACTCTTGAGAAACGGATGAATGAACGGATGATGACGACATTTCAGGATTATTTGCAACAAAAAGGTCTACGATTGACCTCCCAGCGGGAACTGATTGCACGGACCTTTTTTCAGAACCGCGGTCACATCAGTACCGAAGAGATCTATCGTCAGGTCCAGAAAAGAGCTCCCGGTATTGGTTTTGCCACCACCTACCGTACAATGAAACTCCTTGCTGAATCCGGACTCGCTTCCCTTCGGAGTTTCGGAGACGGATTTTCCCGTTATGAACCCGCCGGCAATACGGATCATCATGATCATCTGATCTGTACGAAATGCGGTGAGATCATTGAATTTGAAAATGACAAGATTGAAGCCTTGCAGAGAACCGTTGCCCGAAAACACGCCTTTCACGTTACCGATCATAAACTGGAGCTCTACGGGGTGTGCAGAAATTGTGGGAAGCCATAATACTTACTTTTTTTTAACTCTTTATTGATAATGATTATCATTACCTAATTTAAAAGGAGCATTCAATGTGTCTTTCCGAGGTCAGAAAAGGTGAGGAAGTAAATGTCCTGGAGATTTTGGACGAGATGATACGAATCCAACTCATCCGCTTCGGGATCGGTGAAGGTACCCGCCTCAAATGCATGGAAAAGATCCCCTTCGGGCCGTTCATGCTTCGATACAATCGACAGGAGATCGCCATCGGTCGTGAGGTTGCACGGATGATCCGGGTCACAGGAGGGACCCTCTCATGATGAAAGTCCAAGACAGCTGTCATTTTCATCCTCGTCAAATCGAAGATGGATCGGCCGAAGGAATGCAAAAGATTGTCCTCTCAGGAAACCCGAATGTGGGAAAATCAGTCTTCTTCGGCTATCTCACAGGACTTTATGTTGACGTTTCCAATTATCCCGGGACTACCGTGGAGATCTCCCGGGGCCGTATGGACAACGGGGAGGTACTCGATACACCGGGAATCTACGGTGTCTCCTCCTTTAACGATGAAGAGTGTGTAGCCCGGGACATTATCCTCGAGGCGGATGTGATCCTTAATATTGTCGATGCCATGCATCTGGAACGGGACCTTTTTCTGACGCAGCAAATGATCGACATGGGAAAAGCGGTTGTGGTAGCCCTGAATTTCATGGATGAAGTCACAAAAGAAGGTTTAAAAATTGATGTTGATCTGCTCCAGGATCTCTTAGGTGTCGAAGTCATTCCGACTACGGCCGTCCGCGGGGAAGGGCTCGAAAAGATCGGGGAAGCACTCTCACGGGCCCGCACCGGCAGACGTGATCCCGCATTAACCGAACGCCTCCATCATATGCTCAATGTTGTCGGGTCTCAGGCCGAGGCCCTCCTGGTCCTGGAAGGTGACTCTTATGTCTCCAAGCGCCACGGTCTTGCACCCGGTGGGGACCGTGATCTTCTCTACATGGAGAGAAGAAAACAGGTCAACGATATCGTCCATCACGTCGTCCATGAACTATCGAGGGGAGGAAATTTCCGGGAACGACTGGGACGAGCGACCATCAACCCTCTGACGGGCATTCCGATTATGGCCCTCATGCTCTACGCCATGTATAAAGTTATCGGCGTCTGGGTGGCGGGAGACATTGTGGGAGTCACCGAGGAGAAGATCATGCAGGGGATCTATGAACCGTGGGTCCGGGGGCTTGTCTCTATCGTTTTCTCTCCCCAATCTCCCGGAGGGCGGATCCTGATCGGCGAATTCGGCCTTCTCACCATGACCGTCACCTATCTTTTAGGTCTTCTCCTCCCGTTGGTGATGGGTTTTTATTTCTTTCTCTCCCTCTTGGAGGACTCGGGATACCTGCCGAGACTTGCCACGCTGGTCGACCGTCTCATGACCTCCCTCGGACTGAACGGCCGGGCTGTGATTCCCATCATCCTTGGCTTCGGCTGTGTCCAACTCGGGACGATCACCACAAGGCTTCTGGGGACGAAACGGGAAAAATCGATCGCTACGGCACTGCTGAATTTTGCCATCCCCTGCTCCGCCCAAATCGGAGTGATCGCCGGTATGCTGGCCGCTGTAGGAGGAGGACTGGTGTTTCTTTATGTGGCTGTGATTTTTTCCGTCCTGGCTGTTCTCGGTACGATCTTGAACCGCCTTCTCCCTGGGAAATCCTCGTCTCTGCTGATTGACCTTCCACCCATGCGGTTGCCCAGGGTGGATAACGTGCTTCGGAAAACGGTGACACGGTCCTTCTTTTTTATGAAAGAGGCCTACCCATGGTTCTTTTTAGGATCCCTGATTGTTGCCGTCCTTCAGATCACCGGTGGACTGGATCTCTGGCAGAGGATGCTTGCACCACTGACCGAGGGATGGCTCAAGATCCCCCGGGAGGCCGCCACGGCCTTTGTCATGGGGATGGTGCGCCGCGACTTCGGGGCTGCCGGCTTGACCAATCTTGCGATGTCTCCGGTGCAGGTAGTGGTCTCCTTGATTGTGATCACCCTTTTTGTTCCCTGCATTGCATCGTTGATGATTCTCTTCAAGGAACGGGGAAGCCGGGAAGCCCTTCTCATCTGGGGGGGATCCTGGGTGACCGCATTTTTTGTGGGGGGCGTTGTGGCACAGCTACTGATGTAAAGGAGACCCTATGTTACGCAAGAAAACCCGAAAAGAGATGGAAGACAGAAGGACATCTTCCTGTCCTCGCTGCAACTATCCTCTGGAAA
>CAYQVN010000232.1:0-2156 GCA_964420895.1 uncultured Nitrospirota bacterium
ATCCATACTTTGAGAGGTCGGATCATCATTTCTCTCCCTGAACATTTTTGACGGTGTCGTAAAAAGTCCGTTCGACCCTTCGACACGCTCAGGGCGAACGGTGTAAGTCATTGATATTCCGTTCGTGGTGAGCCTGTCGAACCATGAACGGAACCCGGGAAATGACTTTTTACGACTTCATCATTATTCATGGCAATATTTCATCCAGTACCGCAACCAGAGCGTCGATCTCTTCATCGGAAATGATGAGAGGCGGCAGAAAACGGAGGACATTTCCCATGGTACAGTTAATCAGAAATCCCCGGTCCAGACACGCCCGGGCAATCGCCACGCCATCCTCTTCGAGTTCAACCCCTACCATCAGGCCGAGGATCCGGATCTCCCGAATCACGGGGTGGCGCATCTTCAGGTCCTGCAGTGTTTTCAGGAAGTAGCGGGACCGCGCATTGACGTCATCGAGAAATCCAGGGGAGAGCAATGTCTTCATGACGGCCACACCGGCTGCACAGGACAGGGGGTTGCCACCGAAGGTCGAGGCGTGTGTCCCGGGAACAAAGCTTTTGGCAACTTCGTCCGTCGCCAGCATCGCCCCGATGGGGACTCCCCCACCCAGGGCCTTGGCCAGTGTCATGATATCCGGTGCCGTTTTGAAATGCTCGTAGGCAAAGAGCCTCCCCGTCCGCCCCATGCCGCACTGCACCTCGTCATAGATCAGAAGCGCTCCCCGGTCACGGCAAAGCTCCTTGAGCGCCTGCAGATACCCTTCTTCTGCAATATGAACCCCGCCCTCTCCCTGGACCGGCTCTACCAGGACAGCACAGGTTTTCTCCGTCACAACCGCTTCGGCCGCAGTGATATCATTGAAGGGAACATAATGAAATCCCGGCACCAACGGTTCAAAGCCTTGATGGAACTTCTTCTGCCCCGTTGCCGTCACCGTCGCAAGGGTCCGCCCGTGGAAGGACTGGATCATGGAGACGATCTCATAGCGGTCCTCCTCACCCTTATCCTTGGCAACTTTCCGGGCCAGTTTGATGGCCGCCTCGTTGGCCTCGGCGCCGCTGTTGGCAAAGAAAACCTTGTCGGCGAAGGAGTGCGTAACCAGCAGCTTCGCCAACTCCGCCTGGGGGGCGATATGATAGAGATTGGAGACATGGAGGAGCTGCCCCGCCTGTTCCCGGATCGCCTCCACCACGGCCGGATGGCAATGACCAAGGCCGTTGACGGCCAGTCCGGAGAGAAAATCGACATATTCCCGGCTCTCGCTGTCCCAGACCCGGCATCCCTCTCCCCGCACCAGGGTCACCGGGTAACGGCCGTAGGTCTCCATGATATATTTTTCCGTGATTTTCATGACATCATCCTGGACAGAGGCCATCGCGCCTCCTCCTTCATTCAGCAACAATCTCCGTCCCCACGCCCCCTTTGGTAAAGACTTCCAGGAGAACAGCGTGGCGGATCCGGCCGTCGATAATATGGGCCTTCTTCACGCCCCCTTCCAGGGCCTCGAAACAGGCCGCCACCTTGGGCAACATCCCCGAGGTGATCACCTTTTTCTTCTTCATCTTTTCCACATCCTTTTTCGTCGCCGTCGGCACCAGCACACCCTCCCCATCCCGGATCCCTTCCACATCGGTCAGGAGGATCAGTTTTTCGGCGGCCAGGGCGGAGGCCAGGCTTCCGGCAACGAGATCGGCATTGATGTTGTAGGAGTCGCCTCCCTCTCCCTCTCCCACCGGCGCGATGACGGGGATGCTGCCCGAGGCGGCGATGACATTTAAGATCGAAGGATTGATCGACTGAACCTCGCCGACTTTTCCGAGATCGATGATCTCCGGGGCGCCCGTTTCGGGCGAAGACGTGGAGACGACCAGTTTTTTCGCCCGGATCATCTTCCCGTCCTTGCCGGTAAGACCCACGGCCGTGCCGCCGTTGTTATTGATCAGGGAAACAATTTCCTTGTTGACCTTTCCGCCGAGGACCATCTGGACAATATCCATGGTCTCTTCGTCGGTGACCCGCTGCCCCTCGATGAAGTGGGGGATCTTCCCCATCTGCTCCATGGTCTTTCCGATCTGGGGTCCTCCGCCATGAACGATTACCGGGTTGATCCCCACCGATTTCATGAGAATCACATCGAGTGCAAAATTCCGCTT
>CAYQVN010000232.1:2256-3664 GCA_964420895.1 uncultured Nitrospirota bacterium
AGATCCTCATCCTGGACGATTTCCTTGAGTCCCTGCTGCACATAGGTGCGATCGATGACCGCTTCTTTCGGATCAGCATCGGGGGCGTCAAAGGAGAGGTCTGAAAGGAGCCGCTCGATAATGGTATAGAGCCTTCGGGCACCAATATTTTCGGAACGCTCATTGACCTCCGTCGCCACCTGGGCAATCTCCTCGATGGCGTCCTCGGAAAAGGTCAGCTTGAATCCTTCCGTAGCGAGCATCTCCCGGTACTGCTTGATGAGTGCGTTTTTCGGTTCCGTCAGGATCCGGATGAATTCCTCCTTGCCGAGTGACTGCAGCTCCACCCGGATCGGAAACCGCCCCTGCAATTCAGGGATCAAATCCGACGGTTTCGCGACGTGGAAGGCCCCGGCCGAGATGAAAAGGATATGATCGGTCCGGACCATCCCGTATTTGGTCGTCACCGTCGACCCTTCCACGATAGGCAGGATATCCCGCTGCACCCCTTCCCGGGAAACGGAGGGGCCGGCGCCACCGGCTCCCTCTCGACCGGCCACCTTGTCAATCTCGTCGATGAAGACCATCCCCGAATTCTGTACCCGGCGCAAAGCCTCCTCTTTTACCTTCTCCATATCGACGAGACGCTGCGCCTCTTCCTCTTCGAGTATCCGTCGAGCCTCGGCAATGGTGGTACGGCGGTGCTTCTTCCGCTTGGGAAAGAGGTTGCCCAGCATATCCTTGATGTTGAACTCTTCCATGCCGGAGCCGGTAAAGATCTCTACCATCGGGGCCCCGGCAGACTCACTCTGTTCGATATCGACCATCCGGCTGTCGAGTTTGCCTGCCCGCAGTTTCTCCCTGAGCTTCTCCCGGGTCTTCCCCTGCTGCTCCTCTTCCTGCATGCTCCCCGTCACCTCGATCTGTCCGTCCGAGGTGGCACCGGAACGTTGCAGGGGCGGAAGAAGGAGATCAAGGATTCTTTCCTCCGTATTCCGGAGGGCCTGCTCCCGCACCGTCTCGGCCATCTCCGAGCGGACCATATTGATAGCGATCTCCGTCAGGTCCCGGATCATCGATTCAACATCACGCCCCACATAGCCGACCTCGGTATATTTCGAGGCCTCCACTTTGATGAAGGGCGCTTTCGTCAACGTCGCCAGGCGGCGAGAAATCTCCGTCTTTCCCACGCCGGTGGGACCGATCATAATAATGTTCTTGGGGAGGACCTCCTCCCGCAGCTCCTCGGAGAGCTGAAGACGGCGCCACCGGTCCCGAATGGCAATCGCCACGGCCCGTTTCGCTTCCGCCTGACCGATAATGTATTTATCCAGTTCGGCAACGATCTGCCTGGGGGTAAGTTCTGACATGGGTTTTGGTCTCTTCTCCTAAGTTTCGTGCGTGAAAAGGATCCAAGGATCAACGGAAT
>CAYQVN010000233.1:0-3647 GCA_964420895.1 uncultured Nitrospirota bacterium
GCACCCAATCGTGTCAAGCCTTGACAAATGACATAACCCCTTGCACCTCCTTTGCTTGAGCATCCGATCGCACTGTTTTACGGCTCTTTGCTTATGATCCGGAAGGTTTCTTCATAGATTCTTTTTCGGGGACCGACTGCAATGATCTCTATAATCTTCCCTTTTCCGATCCGGTAGATCACGCGAAACCGACCGATACGATAACTCATCAATCCCACCAGTTCATCTTTCAGGGCTTTCCCGCTTAAGGGATCAGTACAGATCGCATCAAAGGCCTGCCGGACCTTCTTTTTAATGTGAGGATGGAGTCCCCGGATCAGGGAGACGACATCATCGGGAATTCTCACTCTGTAAGTTGTACGATTCATATGGAGAGATTGCCAACAGTCTTTCCAGGAAAGAGAGTTATTTGAACAACTCGTCGAGTGTATAGAGTTTTGCCTTTTTCTTTTTGAATCCGGCGACCCCTTTCCGGATCTCCTCCATCAGCGCTTCATCGGAAAGGATCGAGATGGTCTCCTTCCAACTTTCAAATTCATCAGGGCTCACCAGGACGGCCGCCGGCCGGCCGTTTTTTGTGATAAAAACTTCTTCCTCCGTTTTTTGAATGAATTCTATAATGGCGCTGAGTTTCATCTTGGCCTCGGAGAGGGATAACGTTTTCATGTGAACAGCCCTTTATATTAGTTGACCAGAATTCTGACCAATACTAACATTTGGTGCGCCCCTTGTCAATTCTCCTATGCATGATGATTCCTCAAGCCCTGGACATCTCAAACTTGGAGGAATCTCTCGGGGAGGAACAAAAAAAGGACTCCCGAATGCTCCGGAAGTCCTTGATATCCTTGGTAGCGGGGGGAGGATTTGAACCTCCGACCTTTGGGTTATGAGCCCAACGAGCTACCAGACTGCTCCACCCCGCGCCGTTTTTGCGTTGAAATAAAGAATATAGAAGACCGGAAAGAGAAAGTCAAGGAATATTTCTTTCCATTACGGCAATTTTTTCCCGGACGGCTGCAAGACCGCGGTAGCCCGAATCAAGTCGATCAACCTGTTGCACCTCCATCTTCGCTTTATTCACCTCTCCCTTTTCCAGATAGAGGAGAGCCAGGTTGAAATGATCCCCGGCATTTCCCGGCCGCAGTTTCACTGCCTCCTCCATCGCCGCCAGGGCACCCTCCAGATCCTTCTGCTCCATTCGGAGGAAGGCCCTTTGCGAGAAAAGGGCCGCACTGCCGCCTCCACCGCCGATAGCCCCATCGATGACAGCTTCGGCCTCGGGAATGCGTCCCGCCGTAATGAGAAAATCCGTATAGATCTTTGCCACCTGCCCTTCGCCGGGCGCGACATCAAGAATCCGACTGGCTACAGCCATGGCCGCCTCCTTCTCCTCCAAAAAAATCAACAGGTTCATCACTCCCTGGGGATCCTGTTGCACCATGGTCCGGTCATTGATCACAACGGAACGTGCTAAGACCTCTGCATCCAGGGAGGGAAAGGGTTCATGGGCCGGGGTCTTTCGCAGAAAGAGGGCGGACCGCCCGTCGGCAAAGACGAGTTTCCAGTCGGGGGAGCGATAGAGATAGAGTAGAAGGTGCCGGTTCATGGCAAGGCGGTGATCCACGGCATAGAGATCAATCCCGTAGGAAGCAAGCTTTCGAAGGTAATCTGCGGGACGGGAAAGACTCCGGTAGAGATCAAAGAGGTGCGCCTGGTCATAGATCTCCCATCGCCCGTCAAAGAGAGGCCGGTAATCGGGAGAGAGGCGATACATGTAGTATCCACCATGGGGATCAAAATGTCCCAGATTCCCCGAAGGACGGTACTCTCGTAGATAGTCGGTGACCCCGCCGGGCACACTTGCTTCCAGGACCCCGAGGCCGAAGCGCTTCAGAACTCCCTGAGCAGAATAGTACCGGTTCGTCACAAGACGATAACTCTGAAAGGAGGCAAGGAGGATAAAGAGTACCGCCATACATACCGTCACGGGAAAGGCAGTCTCCTTTCGACGCCGCTGATAATAGAGAATCGTCATCGGAAGGGCGGCAGAGACGAAGAGCGCCGTGTTCCGCTCCCCCGTCAGGGAAAGGAGCAGGAGCACAGAAAGAATGATGGTGGGTGCAAAGGCAATACGTCCTTTCGGAGTGACCGGTCCCATGACAGCAAGGCCTGTCAGAAGGAGAAAGGAGATCATCGGGGCAGTGCGAAGGTTTTCCCGGGTAAAGGTGGGGGCGAGTTCGCCGAGACTCTTCATGAGGGGAGAGGCCTCCCGACCGACCTCGGTGGCCAGGAGCCAGGAATAGCGCAGCAGATCCAATCCGTGTGGGTTCAGGAAAAAGACGGCAAGGGAGAGAAGAAAGACGACCAACCGACGTCGAAAGTGCCTTTTCGGTTTAATCCCCCCGAAACGCTCCGGGACCAATGTTTCCAGAAGGTAGATGCAGAGCAGAAAATAACCGATCACATAGAGGGCATGGGAATTGACCCAGACCAGCATGATCAGGGGGACGGCATAGATCGCCCTTCCCGGCCGTTCCCGCTCCCGTTCGAAGATCAGGAGCAGGGTCGTGATCGAAAGATAGGTCACCAGTTCCGGCCGGGGAAGAAAGCGGTTGGAAAGGGCGAGCACCCCCAGGGCTGCGATCCAGGCGTTCCGGGTGATCCCCTGGAGACGATCTTCCCCGGTGAGCAGCAGAGCGGGAAGAATCATCAATCCATAGAGCAGGGCCTGCAGTAGGGAGATCCCTTTCAGGCCGAAGAGGCGGGTCATCCCGTAGAGAGAGAGTTGAAAGAGCCAGTGGGAGTCGACGTAAGGGCGTCCCTCGCCAAGAAGGGTCAGGTGGTCGGTTTTCGGGATGCTGTGATGTTCGGCAATCCACCGGCCGAGATGGAGGTGCCACCAGACATCGTGAGAATGGACCTGCAAAAGTACATTGGCCAGGAAAAAAACGAGAAAAACAACGGCAACCATGGCTGCCGCAATGGTGGCGCCTTTCTTCGGTCCCGTCTTGACAAGGTCTTTTGAAGTCGGCATCATTCCTTTCTGAACCCGTGCAGTTTCCTCCCCGATTCAACATAACGAAGGCGGTAATCCCTGTCAACGGCAAATTGACACAAAGGGACCGCTCTGGTACCTTCTGATAATCAACGGAAGGAGGAGACTCATGCAATGTGATCTTGCGTCGAAGGAATGCATTCCCTGCAAGGGCGGCGTGACACCCCTGGCGGGAAAAGAACTTGCGGAACTGCTGGAAAGCCTTGGCCGTGATTGGGAAGTTGAGGAAGAGAAAAAACTGGCAAAGGTTTACAAGTTCAAAAACTTCCTGGAGGCCCTTGCCTTTACCAATCGGGTGGGGGAACTGGCCGAAAGCCAGGGGCACCACCCCGACATTCACCTCTCCTGGGGACGGGTGAAGGTCGTCATCTGGACCCATAAGATCGGCGGACTCACGGAGAGCGATTTTGTCCTCGCCGCCAAGGTGGAACAGCTTCCGCGATGAATGCTTCTGTCTGAAACCAACTTCCCCCCTCATCCCCGCCTTCTCCCCGAGGGGAGAAGGAGTTTGTTTGTGCCCCTTACTTCACGCTTTCCCCTCCCTTTCTGCGATGCTCGGCTTAATGGAGGGTTTCACTCCCCCTTCGGGGGA
>CAYQVN010000234.1:0-3632 GCA_964420895.1 uncultured Nitrospirota bacterium
ATCCATCCTCCCGCAAAGTCGCCACGGCGGAACAGATGCGGGCCCTCGACAGGTCGGCCATCGAGGATTACGGGATTCCCGGCATCGTCCTTATGGAGAATGCCGCCCTCGGCGTGGTCCGGGCCATTGAGGAACGGTACGGGTCGCCGGCTGAAAAATCGATCATCATTGTCTGCGGAAAGGGGAACAACGGCGGTGATGGATTCGCCGTGGCCCGCCATCTCTCTAATCGCGGTGGAAAGATCAACCTTTTTCTCCTCGGGGACCCCGACCTGCTTCAAGGGGATGCCGCGACCAACCTGCATATCTGTCAGAAGATGAAAATCCCGTTTTCTTCCGTCACAACTTCCCGTGAGCTGCGATCTTTAACAGCAAAACTTAATAAATGTGATCTGGTTGTCGATGCTCTTCTGGGGACGGGGATCGTGCCGCCGGTACGTGGAATTATTGCCGAGGCCATTGCACGGATTAATCGTTCCGGCAAACCGGTGGTTTCCGTCGACCTCCCCAGCGGTCTTAATGCCGACACCTCCGAGGTCCTGGGTGAGGTCGTCCATGCCGATCTGACGATCACCTTCGGCCTTCCGAAAGTCTCTTTGACCCAGTATCCTTCTCTGGCAGTTGCCGGTGTTGTGAATGTTGCCGACATCAGCCTTCCAGCGGAGAGTATTGCGAAGGCGAAGATCCCCGTGGAGTTGATCGGTGAGGAGGTGCTCTATTCACTGCCGAAACGACGTACCGATGCTCACAAGGGAAGTGCAGGAAAGGTTCTGATCGTTGCCGGGTCGAAAGGCATGCCGGGGGCAGCCGTCATGACGGCGCTCTCGGCTCTCCGTGTAGGCGCCGGGTTGGTCTATGCCGCGCTTCCTTCGGCGATCCGGGGGATCTTTCTGAAGCGTCTCATGGAGGGGATCGCCGTACCCCTGGACGATTCGGAGAAGGAGTGCCTGACCACGGCCTCCCTGGAGTCGGTGTTACATGCCGCAAAAGGGAAAAAGGTGATGGTCCTGGGGCCGGGAATCGGTCTTGACCCGGAGACGGGGAAAATGGTACGATCCCTCATTCAAAAGGCTCGGATCCCGGTGGTACTTGATGCAGATGCGCTCAATCTTCTTTCCGATGCACCGGAGATACTCAGGAAGGCAAAAGTCCCTCTGATTTTAACGCCACATCCCGGGGAAATGGCCCGCATGTCGGGCGCATCCAAGGAAAGCCTGGCTACGCGCCGAGTCAATCTGGCCGGGGATTTTGCCCGCAAATTTGGTGTCACTTTGGTTCTCAAAGGTGCCCGGACGGTGATTGCTGAACCGGAAGGCCGTTGCTGGATCAACACAACGGGGAATCCGGGGATGGCGACGGCCGGGACGGGAGATCTGCTCACGGGGATGATTGCCGGGCTGATTGCCCAGGGGATGAAACCCCTTGCCGCGGCAAAGACTGGTGTCTATCTCCATGGACTCAGTGGAGATCGAGCTGCCGATCGTTTGGGTGAGCGGAGCCTGATTGCCCGGGACCTCCTGATAGAGGTTCCCCGCATTTTGAAAATGTATGATCGAATTCATTAACGTTTATTTTTTGGAATGACGAAAGGAGGAGGGGATGAAAAGGATTCTCACGATTACGGGGTTTTTAATGTTCTGGTTGTCGGCGACGGCCTTTGCCGTGGAATTGTCGGTGACCCCTGTTTATTGGTATGAACCAAACCTGGATGCTCGAGTGAAGATTGAACGAAACGCGATCGGCCAAGAGATCGATCTCGAAGAGAATCTCGACATTGTGAATGAGAACATTCCGGGAGTTACGGTAGATCTCAAGTTAGGGCGAAGCAACCATTTTCTTCTCAGCTACTGGTCGGTGGGCTATGATGGCCGGGTGACCCTGACGTCCAACAATACCTTTGATTTTAATGGAACGCATTATAACGTTGTGGGGGACACGGTTTCCTCAGCTTATGACCTTGATGTTGTAGAAGTGGGTTATGCCTTTGATCTACTGAATTTTGAGACCTTCCGGGCCGGGTTCCTGCTGAACGTGAATTATTATTCCATGGATGCCGAACTGTCGTCTGTGAATAATCCGGTGACGAACCGGGAGAAGGCGGAGATTGTTCTCCCTCTGCCGGGGCTCCGTTTCGGGATCGGTTTTCTGAAAAACAAGGTGGAATTAACAGGACAGTTTGCCGGTCTCTGGTTTCAGGGAGATGGATTCTGGGATGGCTCTGTGGGACTTTCCGTTCATCCGGTTGAGAGACTGGACATTACTGCAGGCTATCGGAGGATTCATCTGGACGTTTCCGATGATGACGACAGCGCCAATATTAAACTCGATGGCCCGACGATTGCCGCCACGCTCCGGTTCTGAGTGGGGCCGCATGGGAAGGAACGGTTAAACGATGCTTCAGGCGAAAGATATCATGACCCGGGACGTGATCTCGGTTGACATGAAAACCACGGTGAAGGAACTGGCGCGATTACTGGTGAATAACAACATCAGTGGTGTACCCGTCATCGATGCGGATGGAACGTTGCGCGGCATCGTGACGGAAAAGGACCTCATTTCGCGGGACAAGAAACTTCATCTTCCGACGGTGGTGACCCTTTTTGATGCTGTGATCTATCTTGAAAGTGAGAAACATTTCAAGGAAGATTTGAAGAAACTGGCCGCATCAACCGTGGAAGACATCATGACCTCCAAGGTCGTCACGATATCTGAGGAGACTTCCATCCGGGAGATTGCCACATTGATGGCTGACGAAGGGAAGGATCTCCTTCCGGTCGTGCAGGAGGGAAAAGTTGTCGGGATCGTTGGTAAGGCGGATGTCGTTCGGTCCATGATCGAATAACCATGACGATCTTAATACGGTCCCATGCCGAAGAGCAGACGAGGACCCTGGGAGAAAGGATCGGCAGAAGACTTGTAGGCGGGGATATCCTGGCGCTTCGGGGGAATCTGGGCACCGGAAAGACCTGCCTGGTTAAGGGGATTGCACGGGGTTTGGGGATCCCTGAAGAAGAGGTCGTCAGTCCGACTTATACCTTGATTCACGAGATCATCGGTTCGCTGCGGCTTTTTCACATCGATCTCTACCGGATTGAAGATCCCGATGACCTGGAGAATATCGGTTTTTATGAAGCCTTCGAGAAGGATGCCGTTACGGTCGTTGAGTGGCCGGACCGGTTTATCGAATGGCTCCCGGAGCCTTATCTGATGGTTGAACTTGAACAAATCTCGGAAGGAGAGCGGGAATTCAGGTTCCGGTCCCGGGGAGAACATTATCAGGGACTGATCGAGGCACTGCTGAATGAACCTTCTGAAGGAGCGTGAGGTTGTTGCTCCATCATTTCCAAAGGACCTTTTCCCATGCTGACTGACGGACAGATGCAGCGTATTGCGCAAAAGATTGCCGCCAATTTTGAAGGAGAAGAGGTCGATCTTCACCGGTCGAAAGAAGAAATCACCCAGGAGATTGTTGCCGTGCTCTCCCGCAATATGGAGGAAGAACGGAAGATTAATGCCGAGTGTGACAAGATTATGGATCAATATGCCCGGGAGATCGACCGGGGCAGTGTGGACCCCCATAAGATGTTCCAGATGATCAAGAAGAAACTGGTCAAGGAGAAGGGCTTTATTCT
>CAYQVN010000235.1:0-3597 GCA_964420895.1 uncultured Nitrospirota bacterium
TGATCGAAAGAGACCGGGTCCCCGGCCTGGAAGGGTATCGCGTGGTGCAGCCGGAATTCACCGTCGGGAGGAGCCGCTTCGATTTTCTCCTGGCAAAAGAGAGAAAGGAATACCTCCTGGAGGTCAAGTCCTGCACCCTCTTCGGGGAACGGATCGCCATGTTTCCCGATGCCGTGACGGCAAGGGGAAAGCGACATGTGGAGGAGTTGGCCCATCTGGTCGGTAAGGGACGACCGGGCGGGGTCCTCTTTGTGGTCCATTCGCCTCATGTGGAGTGCTTTCTTCCCGAGTACCATACCGATCCCGAATTTGCCGAGGCCCTCTGCCGTGCCCGGAAGAAGATCGGGGTCTTCGCCGTGGGGATTGAATGGCAAAAGGACCTTTCCCTATCGAAAGAGATCCGCTCCCTGCCGATCCCTTGGGAGGTGGCGGAGAGGGAGGCGAAGGACCGGGGGAGTTATCTTATCGCCCTCCGGTTGGAAAAAGAGATGAACATTGAAGTGGGAAGGTTGGGGAAGGTCCGGTTTCCTGCGGGCTATTACCTCTATGTCGGCTCAGCCATGAGGAACCTTGCCAAACGGGTCGAGCGCCACCGGCGGCGGAGGAAAAAATTCCACTGGCACATCGACTATCTCAGAGACCGGGCGGAATTTGTCGCCGCACTTCCCGTCCGGGCGAGTGTCCCCCTCGAATGTATGATTGCGAAAAAGACCGGGAAGATCGCAGACTGGAACATCCCCGGCTTCGGATCATCCGACTGCAAATGCTCAAGCCATCTCTTCGGGATGAAGGAGAACCCTCTCCACTCACCGGCCTTTATGGATGCCCTTCTTTATTTCCGGATCGACCGTCTTATGCCAACCCTATTTTCAAAGGAAGAAAAATGAAAGAACATCTAGATCGGGTCACGGTCGTTCTCTCCCATCCACTTCACCCGGGTAATGTCGGCTCCGTTGCCCGAGCGATGAAGAATATGGGGTTGTCGCAGCTCCGTCTCGTCAATCCCTGTGATCACCGGGCCGAGATCGCAGACTGGATGGCCGTATCGGCGAAGGAAATCCTAGAACAGGCCGAGGTCTTTGACGATCTCTCCACCGCCCTGGAAGGTATGAATCTTGTTGTCGGGACGATACCGCCCAACCGGCCCCGTTTCCAGGGGGAAACCCATTCCCCACGCGACCTGGCAAAACGGTTTCTTTCCGTTCCTCACGGAGACCGGATTGCCCTCCTATTCGGTACGGAAGACCACGGCCTTTCCAACGAGGAACTCGACCTTTGCAACGACTTCGTGACGATCCCCTCTCATCCGGCCTTTCCCTCCCTCAATCTCGCCCAAGCGGTGATGGTGATCGCCTACGAGATCTTTGCAGCGGAAGGAGGAGGGGGGCAAAGTGCGGGACGGTCTCTTGCAGATGCCCTTTCGCAGGAACAGATGTATGCTCAGATGGAGGAGATCCTGACCCGGATCGGTTTTCTTAATCAGGAGAATCCCCGCCATATCATGCGGGACCTCCGGCGGATCTTCAGCCGGGCAAAGCTCGACGAGCGGGAGGTGAAAATCCTGCGGGGAATCTTGCGGCAGGTTGACTGGGCGGTGAAGAATTGCCCGAAATGAAATTGCTCTGAATGTGGGTTTAGGGCCCAGTTATCCACTTTTCCTGTATATGGCGCCCATTATAGGGAATGATGTCCTGCAGTTTTGCTGATAAATGGGGTTTTGCACCACATCGGTGTTTTGGATTATGGAGGGAGGGGCGTTTTCTCTTTTACCTTTTGAAAGAGGCCCCCTGTAAAAAGATCTTGAGAACCCTTTCGGCATCAAAGGGGTGCCGGCCGGGGTGATCCATGTGTTCCACTAAAAAGGACATGGAGAGGCTGTCGAAGGCGAGGGCCAGCAGGTAGGGATCTTCATCACGGAAGATTTTTTTTTGAATCCCTGCCTCAATAATGGCGGAAAGCCTTGCAAGATAGTCGTTGTAGCGAGCTTTGATCGCGGCATCAAGCCCCGTCTTGACACTGAAGCTCGCCCCCTGGGTCTCGGCGAAGTAGATCCGGACCCGGTCGAGATTGTCGAGGAAGATCTTAATCTTCGTCTCAACGGCGGCCCGGAGTTTATCGATCTCATCACCCGGTCCCTCTACGGCGGCGATCAGGCCGGTGTGGAAACGGTCGGCCGTCTCCTCGATGAGGGTTTGATAGATCTCCTCTTTGTGGGGGAAGAACTTGTAGAGGGTCCCCACGGAGAACTCCGCTGCTTCTGCAATCTGCTGCATGGAGGTGCCGTGGAAGCCCTGGCGGCCGAAGAGCTTGAGGGCGGCCTCGAGGATCTCGCCTCGGTGCCTGAGATATTCCCGCTCTTTTCTGGAAGGTTGGGCCATGATTCCATCTCCGAATGAGAAAGAAAATGCAAAAATGAATTGACATTTAGTTTATGAATATGTATTCATATAGTCAAGAAGTTTTTTCTTAGTAGCCCTGTTCGTAAATACTGCGACCCTCACAGTGCGTCACAGTATTTACGAACAGGGCTACTTGGGTCCTTCGGGAGGTTTATTATGGTCGAAAAAACGACCCGTTTTCTGCTTCGTTTCCGCTTTCCCCTTCTTCTGCTGACCTTGGCCCTCGTTGGTTGGGCTGCCTCGGGGGGACGCTTTCTTGCCTTTACCAACGACTACCGGGTCTTCTTCAGCAAGGAGAACCCCCAGTTGGTGGCATTCGAGACCCTTCAGAATACCTATACGAAGAACGACAATGTCCTCTTCGTTCTTGCCCCCAAGGACGGGAAGGTCTTCACCCGGAAGACCCTGGCCGCTGTGGAGCGTTTGACGAAGGCGGCCTGGCAGATCCCTTATTCGATCCGTGTCGATTCCCTGACCAACTTCCAGTACACCTATGCCGAGGAGGATGACCTGGTTGTGGAGGACCTCGTCGAGGGGGCGGAGAACCTTTCGGACGGGGACTTGGAGCATATCCGGAAGGTGGCCATGGCCGAACCGCTCCTCCTGCACCGTCTCATCTCCGACAGGGAGCATGTGACTGGGGTCAATGTGACGATCCAGTTGCCGGGCAAGGACCCACAGCGGGAGGTGCCGGAAGTGGCAGCCTACGTCCGTGATCTTGCAGAGAAGGTCCGGCAGGAGGATCCGAATCTTGATGTCTACCTGACGGGGGTCGTCATGATGGACAACATGTTCTCCGAGGCGGGGCAGCAAGACATGAAAACACTGGTACCGGTCATGTTCGGTGTGATCGTCCTTGCCCTGGGACTCCTGCTCCGCTCCTTCTGGGGGATCCTCGCCACGGTGACGGTGATCGTCTTTTCAATTCTCACTGCCATGGGGATCGCCGGGTGGATGGGGATCAAGCTCACTTCCGCCTCGGTGACGGCGCCGACGATCATCCTGACCCTGGCCGTGGCGGACTGTGTCCACATCCTTGCAATCTTTCTCCGGGAGATGCGGCGGGGAAAAGAGAAAAAGGCGGCTCTCGTGGAAAGTATGCGGGTCAACGTTCATCCCGTTTTTCTCACCTGCCTGACGACGGTCCTCGGGTCTCTTAGCATGGATTTCTCCGCTGCGCATCTCTTACAGCGGGTGC
>CAYQVN010000236.1:0-3594 GCA_964420895.1 uncultured Nitrospirota bacterium
AACCAGCCTACGTCTATATTGAGCCAACGGCTGGTGCGGCGCGTCTGTCCAAACTGTTCGGAAAGTTACATCCCGCCGAAAAAGATCATCGATGATGTCAAAAGTTATGTTGAAAATGAGGAGGTCACTTTTTTCCGGGGGGGTGGTTGCCGGGACTGCGGTCAGACCGGTTGCCTGGGAATGACTGGGGTCTTTGAGCTGGTGCTGCTCAATGAAGAGATCCGTCAGATGATCCTGGAGCGTGCCAATCGAAATGAAATCAATGAAGCCATCCGGCAGAAAGGGACTGTAACTCTCTATCAGGATGCATTGCAGAAGGTGATTTGCGGTTTGACGACCTACGAAGAGATTCTTAATATTGCTGACCTCGAGGTGATCCGAAAAGGGTAGCGGGAGAAACGATGCGAAGTGTTGAAAAGGGATTGGAAAAGGCCCGGCGTGAGAGGGGTGGGGCACGACGTGAAGCCAACTTTAAATTTCTCCAGGAATGGAAAGGGCGATCGTTGGACCGCTCCAAATTAAGTACCTATCTTGTTTCACTGCTAGAGCCGAAATCTCTCGCTGCCGAACAGTTCAAACGTCTTCGCACATTAATCCTCCGGAAGATGAAAACTCGTATGGAAAACACAGTTCTCGTGACGAGCGCTATCCAGGGGGAAGGCAAGACCACAACGGCCCTGAATCTGGCGGTTTCCATCGCCCAGGGGATGAACGAAACGGTTCTCTTGGTCGATACTGATCTGCGGAAACCGGGTGTGCATACCCATCTGGGGATTGAAGTAAAAAGGGGGCTTGTTGATTACCTGCGAGGAGAATCTAATCTACCCGATCTATTGGTCAAAACGGAGATTCCTAAACTGACGATCCTCCCTTCCGGGGAGCCTCCGGATAATCCTTCCGAATTGCTGGCCTCCGATCGGATGACTCAATTGTTGCGAGAAGTGAAGGGGCGCTATGATAATCGCTTTGTTGTTCTCGACACCTCGCCGGTAAATGTTTTTACGGACACGGCGATTCTGGCGCCCCAAGTAGAAGGGGTCCTTCTGGTCGTTAAGGATGGTGGAACCCCACGGGATTATGTGCATCGCGCCATTGCACAACTCGATGGCAGTAACCTGCTCGGGTTGATCCTGAATCAGTTTTTCGCTCCGGGATCCCTCAAGGATACTTATTACTACTATTCTGATTATGATTACGACCGGTCGGACAAGTCCCGGTCCTGAGGTTTGCGGATTCACAAAAAGTCCGTCTGTTGAAGTCTGCACTTCTGATCAGTTTGTCTGCGGAGGGTGACCTTCGAAGATCCCCCGGATTTTCTCTTTCAACTCCGAGAAGTCGGAACTCTTGACCACATAGTGATCTGCGGCGATGGCGGAGAAGTAGGTTTTGTAGGAACTGTAGGCCGTGCAGAGGATGACGGGCAGATCATAATCGGTCTCCCGGATTTTTCGTAAGGTCATCAGCCCGCCTTCGCCGGGCATCTTGATGTCGAGGGTGACGAGATCCGGTTTTTCCTCCGGGATCAGGCGCAGGGCCGTTTCCCCGTCTGCTGCCGTGATGACCTGGTATCCTTCGTCTTCCAGTTCCTCCTGCAGCAGCAGGCGGATATGCTCCTCATCATCGACAATCAGAATCTTTTTCATCATCCTCTCCTCTGCTGTGACGTTGTCTCCCAACGCTGAATCAGGTAAGGTTTCAACTCTTCAAAGGTTTCACACTGCAGGTTGATGAGTTCTTCCACGCGTCGGTTGTCCATCTCCTTCGTCTTGACCACAAAGCTTGCCACGGCGGCATAATAGATCGGCAACAGGGCCTGCAAGGTCAAATCGTGATTTACTCCGTTCTCCCCGTAGGCCACGGCAAAGTCGTAGATCGATTTGACCCAGACCTCAAAGGGGAGTTCAAAGTAGCGGTCCTGTTCTTCGCAGACCTCCATCAGTTTGTAGTAGTTTTCCGGTTCCAGGGTATTCTGCCACTCCGCCTGATAGGTGGGGACCGCTTCCCGGAAGGAACGTTGGAGATTTCCCACATCGACCTGAACCGGTTTGGGGTTGACCTCGGTCTCGAAACCGAAGATGGCCGTTGGCCGGCTTCCCAGAACATGGAACCATTCCGATTCATAGCGTTGGGTCAGTGCGAAGAGCGTGCCTACGACCTGAAGAAACATGGGGGCGAGATCCTTGCCGGGGTCTTTTTCATCGTGGATCTTGGCCCCCAGAAAGGATTGGCAGATCTTGAATCCCTCCTTGATGGCCACCGTGGTCATCCAGATGTCGATCCCGAAACGGGCGACGCTGCTTTCCCAGAGCTCTTTTTCCAGGAGACTTTCTGCCAGTTGCGGAGAAAAACCGAAATCCCCTCCGATGGGCTGACGGACGCGGCGGCCGTAAAGGGCCCGGGTCATGGGATAGGCGATCAGGTTGGTGATGGTGCCGTCGTATTTGTGCCGGCTGTAGTAGGGGGTCACAAACCCGAAGCCTTTGACCAGTATGGGGGCGATGAGGAGCTCCACCCATTCGGGAGAGATACTTTGCAGATCGGAATCAAGGACGGCGCAGGCCTGCGCGCCCACCATCCCGGCTGCCTCGAAGATTGCCTTGATGGCCGTTCCCTTGCCGGGGATCCCCTGGTAGTCGGTTACGAGAATCTCGGCCCGTGCCTTGGGGGGCGCGATCAGGCTCTGTTCAAAGGCCTCCTCCAGGGAGAGGTCACGGAGCATCTCTGAGACTGCGGCGGCACCGCCCCCTTCGGAGACGAGGATCAGACCCCGTTTGTCGGGAAAATATTTGGCCAAGCCCAAAAGACAGGCCTTCACAACCCGACCGATGGAATGGACACTGTTGTAACTGGGGATACCGATGAGGACCTCCGCCTCACCGATCTTCTTCAGGTCCTTTCGCGCATCCTCTGAAAGTGCCCATGTCTTTGGATTCATGGCATGACTATAGGTGATTTCAGAAACCCTGTCAATTGCAAGTGAGCTCCCGGATGGCTTCGTAAAAGCCTGCAGGACCAATCCCCTCAGTGATCCGGATGTGGTCCGGCCAGGGGCCTGCCGCGATCTTACCGTCCCTCCGACGTACCAGGTAAGGCCGGTCCACGGCCTGCAACATGGGAAGATCGTTTTCGGCATCCCCGATCCCGGCAATCGTTCGCTCCCCCTGTCTTTCTTTGTAGAGGGCGATCAGAATCCTGACAGCCTTCCCCTTGTCGTACCCGCACAGGGCATGATGGAAACGGCCTCCCGAGGTCAGACTGCATCCGGATCTTGCCAGGACTTCCCGCAGGCTGGCGAGAGTGGCCCCGTCTTCCGGGAGTATGCGGAAGGGTTCATCATATTCCCGTTGGCATGCCAGGCCTGCAGCGGATTCTGAAAGGCCGGTCAATTTCGCCACCTCTGCCGTCGACAGGGTGGAGAACCCTTCCACCTTGACCCGGCATTTTCGGGCGCTCTGCTGAAGGAGGGCCACGACCTCGGCATAGGGCTTCCCCAGAGATCGGCACCAGAACTTGCCTTTCGGGCTGAAGCCGTCCGGTTTTTCCCACGTCTCCTGCGGGAGATAGATCCCCCCGCCGTTTTCGGAGATGAAAGGG
>CAYQVN010000237.1:0-1908 GCA_964420895.1 uncultured Nitrospirota bacterium
ACCGCTAGTGATCGAAGAGAACGCTCTCTGCCACAAAGTAAGGGTGAGCGAGAAGGGGATGGACTGCAACCGGCCCGATCCTTCGCATCCGATCGATGTCCTGGGCAAGGTGGGGGGGTTCGAGATCGGCGGGATTGCCGGCCTGATCCTCGGGGCCGCTTCCCGGCGGATCCCTGTCGTCATCGACGGGCTGATCTCCACGGCGGGAGCCCTGATCGCCCATGCCCTGGAACCCTGCGTCTCCGACTACATGATCGCCGGACATCGTTCGGTGGAGATCGGGCACCAGGTGATGCTCAATCGGATGGAGCTTGTTCCTCTCCTTGATCTTGATCTTCGACTCGGTGAAGGGACTGGCGCTGCCCTGGCCTTTCATATCGTCGAGGCGGGTGTCAAGGTCTTGAACGAAGTCCTGACCTTTACAGAAGCGGAGGTCACGGAAGGGGACGATCAGAAGGTGACGAAATGAATCGAAATATTTTACAAAAATTCGCAACGGCCTGGCGTTTTCTGACGGTCATCCCTGCCGGAAAGGAAGGGGAACGGACGGCCGAGGAGATGGGCGCCTCCATGGCGATGTTTCCAGCCGTCGGTTTTCTGCTGGGCGGGATCCTCCTTACCCTACATTTGTTGCTGACCCCAATTTTTCCCCCATCACTGGGAGGCCTTCTCATGATTTCGGCGCTGGTCATTATGACAGGAGCCTTCCACCTCGACGGTTTCGCCGACGTCCTCGACGGCTTTGCCGGCGGCCGGGACAGAGAATCGATCCTCTCCATCATGCGGGACAGCCGGATCGGGGCCGTGGGAGTCGTGGGCCTCGTCCTTCTTCTGCTGATCAAGGTCTTCGCCCTGATCGAAAATCCTGAGATGACAAAGGGCGCTCTTCTTTTCTGCCTGCCCGCAGCAGGGAGGTTGGCAATGCTGCAGCAGGCGGCTTTCTCCTCTTATGCCCGGAAGAAGGAGGGGACGGGGAAGGCCTTCGCCGACTGTGCCGGGAAGGGGGAGTTCACGACGGGACTTCTGATGACGGTGGTCCCTACCTTTCTCCTCCTCGGTCTGAAAGGGTTGTTGCTCCTTCTCGTCGTGTCTCTGGCGACGGAAGGGGGGCGGTACTTTTTCGACAACCGTCTCGGCGGCGTGACGGGCGACACACAGGGCTTCGCCGGTGAGGTGGGCGAGGCCCTCTTCCTGTTGTGTGGAGCGATGCTCTTATGAAACCGGAACGGGAGAAATCTACGATGACTCGGGTCTACCTGGCCCGCCACGGCGAGGTGGAAAATCATGCCGCCGGCGTCTACAACGGGCGGACCGATGTGGGGATCACGAGCCGGGGTCGTGAACAGATGGCCGCAATTCGAGAGCGCCTGGCGGGGGTCGAACTCTCCGTCCTCTATTCCAGCGGGCTCACGAGAACCGTTGAAGGCGTAAGGATCATCTGCGAGGGACGGGACCTTCCCGAAAAGACGGTTCCGGAACTGCAGGAACGGAGTTTCGGAGAATGGGAGGGGCTGACCTTCGAGGGGATCCGGGATCATTCCCCCGAACTCTTCGCCGCATGGCAGGAGGACGTGACCGCCGTCCGGCCGCCGGGAGGGGAGAGCCTTCACGATGTTTCGGCACGGGTCCTCAATACCTATCTTCCTCTAGTGGAACGGCATCGGGGAGAGTCGATCCTCATCGTGGCCCACGGTGGGGTCAACCGGGTGATCCTGGCCCATGCTTTGAAGATGGAAATCCGCCGGATCTTCCGAGTCGATCAGGCCTACGGATGTCTGAATATCATCGACTATTATGATGACGGGTTTGCCCAGGTGAAGCTGGTCAACGGGTGATTCTGCCGCAAAGGACTTATGAAGGCATTCACCACGGAGTACACGAAGAATACAGAGAAAAGCAAAAACCTTT
>CAYQVN010000237.1:2008-3590 GCA_964420895.1 uncultured Nitrospirota bacterium
ATGAAGGCATTCACCACGGAGTACACGAAGAATACAGAGAAAAGCAAAAACCTTTCAAAAACAGAAAAGTATTCACCATGAAGGTATTGAAGGGAAAGAAAAGGGGTTCTTAAATCCTGATGATCCTGTTAATCCTGTCAAAGAGATTTGTCTTTCGATTTTTCTTGGCGGCCTTCGCGGTCTTTGCGAGAGGAAGCTTGTGAAACCCATGAAGACACTCATCATTGCCGGCACATCGAGCGGAACGGGGAAGACGACCGTCGCCCTGGGGCTGATGGCGGCCTTCAAAAAGCGGGGCCTGACCGTTGCCCCCTTCAAGGTTGGTCCCGACTACATCGATCCCCTCTTTCACGGGCGCGTCTGCGAGCGGCCAAGCTACAACCTGGACGGATGGATGATGGGGAAAGAGGCGGTCCTGGAGACCTTCCGGCGGGCTTCGGTCGGCGCCGATCTTGCCGTCATCGAAGGGGTGATGGGGCTTTTCGACGGCTACGACGCAGCAAGCGATGCCGGCTCGACGGCCGAGATCGCCAAGTGGCTCGGTGCCCCTGTTCTTCTCGTCGTGAATGCAAGATCAATGGCCCGGAGTGCTGCCGCCCTTGTCAAGGGCTTTGAAACCTTCGATGAAGATCTCTTTGTGGCAGGTGTACTTCTGAACGGGGTTGGGAGCCTCCGGCACAGAGAATGGCTTTTCGAAGCGATCCGGGAGAACTGCCGGACGAAACCTTGCGGAGCCATCAGCCGGGAACAGGGATTATCTCTTCCGGAGCGCCACCTGGGACTTACTACCGATTTTGTCGGAACCCTGTCCCATGACTGGATTGAACATTTGACCGAAAAAATCGAGGAGGAGGTTGATCTCGATCGTCTTCTGACCCTGACCGGCGGCAGTGAGTCATTTCCGATGAAGCAACAATCTGTTGCCGAAAGTCGTCCCATCAGGATCGGTGTCGCCCGGGACGAGGCCTTCTGCTTTTACTATGAAGAGAATCTAGATCTACTGCAGTCGTTAGGAACGGAGATTGTACCCTTCAGCCCGATGGTTGATACCCGACTGCCGGAAGGGCTCGACGGACTCTACCTCGGGGGTGGTTATCCCGAGGTGCATGGGGAGGAATTGAGTGCTAACGAAACCCTTCGGGTCGAGATCCGTCAGGCCGCGGAAGAGGGCCTTCCCATCTATGCCGAATGCGGCGGGATGATGTACCTCTCCCGGGGGCTCTACGATCTGGATGGGGTCTTTCATCCCATGGCCGGTCTCTTTCCCTTCGCCGTCGAGATGCTTCCCCGGAGGAGGGCCCTCGGTTATGTGACGGTGAAGATCCGGGAGGACAACCTTCTCGGAGCCGCAGGGACGATCCTCCGGGGCCACGAATTCCACTATTCCTGTATCGTGGAGGATGGGATGGATCTGCGCCATACAGTGGGGGTCACCAAGCGGGCCGGAGAAGGGGAGGTTCCCGAAGGATACCAGGTCCACAATGTCTATGGAAGTTATGTCCATCTGCACTTCGGAGCCTTCCCCGCAGTGGCGGAACATCTCCTCAGCATGATGAGGGGGGATCGAAGTTTCAAGGCAAAG
>CAYQVN010000238.1:0-3577 GCA_964420895.1 uncultured Nitrospirota bacterium
AATCGTCATTACACCGACAGCGAGAAAAACATCCCCGAAAAATACAAGGATCAGGCCAAAGCACCTTCCCTGCAGGACCCGATTGTTAAATCCGACTACGAAGCAGCGCCGGTTGAGGCAATGGGAACAACGGAGGGAACGGAAACAGCAAAACTTTACGACGGCAAGCCTGTACTCTACTGGGTACAGCAAATCAACCGGATGGAGACCAACCTGATCGAAGCCGAAAACACGGTCATCCTGCTGGAGCATGAACTGAAGAGCCTGGAACACCTCAAGATCGGCCAGGTCCGCCGGAACCCCATTGTGGGCAAGTTCTACACCCGACCGGTCAGCAACGAGAGCAGCCTCTATTATGTTGATGAAAATGAGAAGAAACTGCTCCAGATGAAACTCGACCAGGTCCGTCAGCAGGTGAAGACCATCGAGCAGGAACTCGGGATCTTTCGGGATGATGCCAAAAAAGCGGGAGTGCCGCCGAAGTACCTGTAGAAAATCACCGGGACACTCTATCAGAAAAGATCGACGAAAACCTCATTCGAAAAGAGGAGGCCTTCCGGCGTGAGCCGGAGAGAACCTTCTTTCTCTTCGATCCAATTTTCCCGGAAGGCCCGCGCAAAATTCTCTGAAAAATATTCTTTTGGATCGACGCAATAGTCTTTCTGAAATTCCTTCATCCTGATCCCACCGATCCTCCGCAGCCCCAGCATCATCGCCTCAGACAACAGAGTCTCCCGGGCAAGGACCTCCCGGCCGGCCACGGGTGACATCCCTTGCTCCATCCTGACGATATAAGCCGCCGGATCCGGTTCGTTGTGAAAACGGACGGGGTCCTTCTGCCACAGAAAGGAATGGGCGCCGGCACCGGCGCCGTAGTATTCTTCCATCGTCCAGTAAAGGCTGTTGTGACGGGACTGCAAACCGGGGAGGGCATAATTGGAGATCTCGTAATGTTCGTATTCCGCCTTCCCGGTCATCTCCCCGGCCAGCCGGAACATCTCGATCCCCTCCTCCTCGGTCGGGAGAGAGAGCCTGCCCTCCTTCTGTTCCCGGGCAAAGGGGGTCCCCGCCTCAACAGAGAGGGCATAGAGGGAGAGGTGCTCGGGGCGGAATGCCAGGAGCCGCCCAAGATCTTCTTCCCAGTGCCGAATCGTCTGTTCCGGGAGACCGTAAATCAGGTCGGCGCCGATGTTTCGAAAGCCCACGGAGCGCAGCATCTCCAGGGTTTCGAGTGCCTGCAGAGCTGAATGGATACGTCCAATGCGGGCCAACAATTTATCATGAAAGGATTGCACCCCCAGAGAGATCCGGTTGACCCCAAGGGATAAAAGATGCTCCGCCTTACTGCGATCGAGAGTCCCCGGATTGGCCTCCACGGTGATTTCCATCTCATTTTCCCAGACAAAAGTGGCACGAAGAAAAGCAAAAAGGTGGGCAAACTGTTCTTCGGAGAACAACGTCGGCGTGCCTCCCCCAATGTAGAGGGTGGCCAACTCCCGTCCGGCCCGGCCTGGGATGAAGGCAAGTTCCTTGGTCAGGGCCGAAAGATAATGGTCCATTCCCCCTTTGCGGGGGACCTGGGAGTTGAAGTCGCAATAAGCACACTTCTTCAAGCAGAAGGGAATGTGGAGATAGAGGCCGAACATGCTTTTTCTCCTGGAATCGATGAAAGAGGGCCGCATGCCTCTATCTTACCTCCTGGCGGGATGATGAGGAAAGGACAAATGTGGTGCATCTCTCACGGGTCTTTTCCCCTCCTCTCCGCCATGAGCCAATCTGCACTCGACCGTTAGCGATCAGTCTGAAACCAATGTCCCCCCTCACCCTTCCCCTCTCCCCGAGGGGCGAGGGAAAGAGAAGGGGCTATTCCGCCCGACAGGTTTGTATCTTCATCACTTTCATGATATTCATGAACGTGAGTTTTTGCCTTTGCCCTTCTCCGTGTTTCCCGTGATCTCCGTGGTCCATGCTTTTGGGCATTGACTTCCAGACCAAGTAAGAGATTGACATCCCGCAGCGGTCCCGATAATATTCCCGACAACATGAAACCCCTATGCCTTCTAGTGCTTCTTCTCAGCTGTATCATTTCCTGTGGAAGGGACTCCACACCTTCGGAGAATCTCGTCATCGGGATCGAATCGGCCCCCACCAGTTTCGATCCGCGCCATGCCACCGACGCCGCCTCCTCCCGGATGAATGGACTGATCTACAGTGGTCTGGTACGACTCAACGAGAAGGGAGAGATCGTCCCCGACCTTGCCCGCTCCTGGGAAATCCTCGATCCCCGAACCTATCGTTTTCATCTTCGACGGGACGTCATTTTTCATGACGGAACTCCCTTGACCTCCGGCGATGTACGGTACACCTTCGAATCGATCCTCGATCCCGCAACAGCCTCCCCCCACCGGAGTACCTTTGAAAAGATCAAACGGATCGAGACACCGGACCGCGAAACCGTGACCTTTGTCCTGCAGGAGCCCTTCGCCCCCTTCCTCGTCGGTCTGACCCTGGGAATCGTCCCGGAGCAACAAGAATCTCCATCCCGAAAGACAGCGGACCAGGATCCGGTCGGAACCGGGCCCTTCATGCTCACCCATTGGGATGAAGGAGAGGCCTATATCCTGAGTAGAAACCCAGAGTACTTCAATGGCTCCCCCAGGTTACAGAAAATCGTCTTCCGGGTCATCCCGGACAACACCGTCCGGTTTCTGGAGTTGCGGAAGGGAACGGTCCATCTTCTCCTCAACGGAATTGAACTCGACTACCTTCCGCTGGCCCGGAAAAACCCTGAACTGGAACTCCTTACCGGACCGGGCGTCAACTATTCCTATATCGGCTTCAATCTCGAAGATCCCATTCTGAAGAAACGGTCGGTACGGGAAGCCATCGCCCATGCCGTTGACCGGGAGGCGGTCATTCGCTATCTATTGAAGGGAACGGCCCACGAAGCCTCGGGACTTCTCTCCCCGCTGAACTGGGCCTATAACAAAGAGGTCCGCACCTACGACTATGACCCGGCAGAAAGTCGAAAACTTCTTGATGAAGCCGGTTTCCCGGATCCCGACGGACCGGGACCTAAGATGCGCTTTGTTCTCACCTTCAAAACCTCTCAGGATGAACTGAGAAAACGGATCGCCGCCGCTCTGCAGCAGCAGTTCAAAGAGGTCGGAATCGGGATGGCCATCCGGTCGTATGAGTGGGGAACCTTCTACGGCGACATCAAGAAGGGCAACTTTCAGCTCTACACCCTCTCCTGGGTGGGGGTCACTGAACCGGACATCTACTACTACATCTTTCATTCCTCAAACATCCCCCCCCACGGAGCCAACCGGGGACGCTACCGCAACAGTGAGATTGACACACTCCTTGAGGCCGGGCGGCGGGAACTTGATCCCGGGAGGCGCAAGAGGATCTACGGCAAAATCCAGGCGTCTCTGGCCAAGGACCTGCCCTACGTCAGTCTCTGGCACTACGACAACGTAGCGGTCTTCCGGAAAGAACTTCACGGTTTTGTCCTCGACCCAAGCGGGGATCTTTTCTCACTGAAGGATGCTTGGCTTGAAAAACCATGAACCAA
>CAYQVN010000239.1:0-3516 GCA_964420895.1 uncultured Nitrospirota bacterium
AGAATCCCTTCAAAGACCTCGATGGCCTTCTCTTCATTGTCCATCTTCTCATAGAGAAAGGCGAGGTTCAACCGCGGGTCCATATAGGCCGGATTCAACTCAATTGCCTGGAGAAAAGCCTTCTCCCCATCCTCAAAAGCGCCATCTCCACAATAGGCGACCCCCATGAGGTTATAAACATCGGGAAAACCGGCATGCCCGGAAAGAAGTTCCCGGAAAGAGGCAATCGCACCTGCATAATCGTGTTCCTGAAAACGACGTTTGCCCTGTTGAAAGAGGACCTTCACACGATCGGGTTTCTCCTGGAACATCTCCCGAAGCAGGGCAACCCCCTTTTGGAAATCGCCGGAATCCGCAATGCCCCGGGCTTCGGCAAAAGACTCTTCATCCACATCCATTCCCTGCTCATGGATCCGCTCGTACTCCCGAAAAGCAAGGTCGAATTTTTGTTCCCGGATGTAAACCTCGGCCAGGGCCAGACGGGCATTTAAGTACTGTTCATTCATGGACAAGGCTTTTTGAAAGTTTTTTTCCGCACGCTCCTCGATCCCGAGGGTCAGGCAACACTTGCCGATCCGGAAATAAAGATCGGGAAATTCCACCTGCAGGGCAACCGCTTCTTCAAAATCCCGAAGAGCGCCGGCGCAGTCCCCCTTTTCCAACTTCTCATCTCCCATCGCCATCAGGCATTCCGCAAGGTAGAAGAGAATCTCCCGCTCTTCACGATTTTCTTGCCTGGACTTCTTCAGGATCGACCGGAGCTCCACAGAAGCCGTTTCATACATCCCGCAATTGAGCTGGTCCAGAACCTTCTTTAATCGACTTTGCAACAACCATCCACTGAATATCATGGGTTCCTCGTCAAGTTCTATTAATGTTGTTTTTTACTTTTCTTAGCGAGAAGGCGCTTCGCCCCGCCGCTGATCGCATTGGGAACGTTTTTGCTCTTGCATAAAAACTGCAGATCTTTTTCTTTCACATAAGGAAGTTTTTCGAGTGAAATCCCGACAGGGGTTTTCGGATTAAAAACCAGGGCTCGGAGGATCGTGTATTTCTTGCACCATTCACGGTTCTTCCCGATTTCACGATGCACCTCTTCACAAACATTGGTGGAAGCGGCAAAAAGTTCAACCTCTCCATCGGTGACTTTAGGGTTTTTTACCACCGTCAATGCAATCTCCCTGTTGGGGTCTCGCACCAGAATCGACCGGGCCTCTTTCGGCCCCTTTAGAGCATAGGCCAGCTTATCCCCCATGGTTAATTGCTGAATCCTGGCCTGCATATTCTTTTTGTCGTCCGCCTCTTTGGATCCGCCTTTCGTCTTCGCCCGCTTCGTGGAAGGGAGCGCACCCTCTTCATAAAGGGCTATCGACTTCTGCCGGAGTTCCACTTCCCGGCGAAGTTCCTCACTCAATTCCTCTAAGACATCCTCAAAGAAACTGTCCGGCAAGGCCGGGTTCCGGATCAGACACCGTACCGTTTCCGGATCGTCCTTCTCCAACACCAGGATCTGTTTCAGCAGGACCGGATCTACAGAGGGATCTTCTGCCAGCATACGAAGGGCTCCCTTGGAAAGATGTTGCAGATCCAGGGGGAGCAAGCCGATTACATTCTCGTTTTCTTCCCGTTCAGTCATCTTTCCCAATCCGTGCTTTCAGGTAATCCCTGAGGCCCTCTTCCCAGGGGCGGAGTTCTTCTCCTGTGATTCGCCGATAGCGCTCGCAGGAAAGAAGGGAATTCGCCGGACGCCTTGCAGGACGATCCAGTGTCCTCGATGCGATCGGTTCTACCTGTACATGATCATATCCGGAGTATTCCAAGATCCGCCGGGCAAAGTCATACCAGGAACAACACCCGCTGTTCGAAACGTGAATAATGCCGCGGGCATCCAACGCCATGAGCCCGATCAAGGCCCGGGAGAGATCCGGTACATAGGTGGGCGCCCCGGTCTGGTCCTGCACCACCCGCAGGGGACCCCCTTTTTCCGCCTGAGCCAGGATCGCCTCTACAAAATTCCTGCCGCCGACACCGTAGAGCCAGGAGGTACGTACGATCAAATGATCTCCCAGGTTGCGGGCTACCCTCTCCTCTCCCGACAGCTTGGAAGCACCGTAAACCGAGAGAGGTGCAGGCGGTTCTTTTTCATCATAGCCACCGTCTCGATTTCCGTCAAAGACGAAATCGGTACTGATCTGGATCATCCGGGTGCCGACTTGTGCACATCCTCGCGCCAGGTTCCCCGGTCCTTCGCCGTTGACCGCCATGGCCCGTTCCCGATGGGACTCACAGCCGTCCACATCGGTATAAGCGGCGGCATTGATCAAAACATCCGGGCGAACCTCCTGAATCCATTCGAAGACCTGTTCTTTGCGGGTGATATCGAGATCTGTCTTTCCTGCAATGGGAAGACAGGTATAAGATACTTCCAGGCGGCTCAACAAATCCTTTCCGAGCATCCCGCCGGCCCCGATCAAAGCGATCCTTTTCATGGGACGTTTCCGCCTTCGGCAATTTTCCTCGACAGCTCCCGGTAACGGCCGTTCTGTATCTCTTCCAGCCAGGACCGATGCTCTTGATACCATGCAAGGGTATCGGCGATTCCCTTCTCGAAGGTATAGAGCGGCTCCCAACCCAGTTCTTTCCGGATTTTTCCGCTATCAATTGCATAGCGTCGGTCATGACCGAGACGGTCGGAAACGTACTGAATGAGGGTCTCCGGCTTGCCGAGTAGTTCAAGGATCAGGCGGGTAATTTCGATATTCTTCTTTTCACATCCTCCCCCGATATTGTAGACCTCTCCATCTTTGCCTTTCTGGAAAACCAGATCAATCCCCCGGCAGTGGTCGAGGACGTGGATCCAGTCCCGGACATTCAACCCGTCTCCGTAGAGAGGAAGCGGCTTGTCCGCCATGGCGTTCATGATAAAGAGGGGAATCACCTTCTCCGGAAACTGGTAGGGGCCGTAGTTGTTGGAACAACGGGTAATGAGTACCGGCATCCCATAGGTTTCGTAATGGGCCCGGACCAGCAAATCGGCGCCTGCCTTGCCGGCCGAATAGGGGCTGTTCGGTGCCAGGGGGGTATCTTCCCGGAATAGCCCTGTCGGGCCGAGGGAGCCGTAGACCTCATCGGTGCTGATCTGGAGAAAACGGGGGACGGAATATTTTCGTGCCCCATTCAACAGGGTCTGCGTCCCCAGGACATTACTCCGGATGAAGACCGTCGGGTCTTCAATGCTTCGGTCCACATGGGATTCCGCTGCAAAATTGATGATACCGTCAACCCCGTCGGCCAGGATCTTCTCGACGACCCCTTCATCGGCGATATCACCCAGGACAAACCGATACCGCTCCATGTCTTGAACATCCTGAAGACTCAGGAGATTCCCGGCATAGGTCAGTCGGTCCAGATTGATCACTTCATCGTCGGGATGAGTCTGCAAATAGTAGCGGATAAAGTTGCTGCCGATGAATCCGGCCCCGCCCGTCACTACGATTCTGCCCATCCACCCTCCTT
>CAYQVN010000240.1:0-3504 GCA_964420895.1 uncultured Nitrospirota bacterium
CCCGTGGTTATAAGCTTTTGTTTTTCGCTTTTGCCATGACCTGCTTTTCTCCGTGGGCTCCGTGGTTCATGCTTTTTCTTTTGGTTTTGGTTGTGCTTTAACTTTGCCCCTCAGTTTCTATCCTTCCGTCTCCACCGCCACCAACTCCCATAACAGCTTCTTCGTCGAATAAGCGAGTTCATAGAGGGACGCCCCGTCGGTCACGGAAAAGTGGAAGAAAACCTCCTCTCCCTCTTGTTCCGTCCAGCGGTAGGTGATCTCCCGGATCTTGATCTTGCGCCCGTTCCAGAGAAACCATACAGGGCGGACCTTTTCCCCTCTTCCGAAAAGGACCGCCACCTCCACCCGTTCACCAATCTCCGTGATCATCCCTTTCCCTCCGGAGAGGAACGGATGACAGCGACCACCCTGCCCACAATTGCCACGTCGTCCCCTCCCCCCTCGCGGATCAGGATCGCCTCCATGGCCGGATTTTCCGGCTGAAGCCGCAGGGTCTCCCCTTCCCGGTAGAACCGCTTGAGGGTCGCCGTTTCTCCCACGCGGACCGCCACGATCTCGCCGTTTTCCGCTGTCGGCTGGGGACGGATCAGGGCGTAGTCCCCGTCGAGGATATGGGCATCGATCATGCTCTCGCCCTGCACTTTCAACAGGAAGAGCCCCTCTCCCCGGGCGAGCGTCGCATCAATCATCATTTCCCCTTCCCACTCTTCAATGGCAAGGTCCAAGGAACCGGCGGGAATTCTTCCGAGGATCGGCACGGATCGGCTCTGAGCCCCCTTCCCCCCCAGGACCGCAATCGCCCGGGAAATCCCGGAAGACCGCCGAATCATCCCCTTCCTTTCCAGAGAACGGAGATGTTTCTGCACCCCGCCCGGCCCACGCAGGCCGAAATGGGCTGCAATCTCCCGCACCGTCGGAGGATAGCCTTGGCTCTGTATAAAATTCTTAATAAATTCAAGAACTTTAATCTGCCTTTCCGTCAGCTTACGCCCCATCTTCTTCTCCATAAACAGGTATACATATGTATGCCATTACTATAGCCTCGCCCCCCGGAACCTGTCAAGGAGAAAGGATGAATCCCACGATTTTTCTTGACTTGTATAAAACAGTGTTATATTTTTAACTCTCTACGTATCATAATATTATAATGTCCTCATAAAAGGCAGGGATTTACCGATGCAGGTTAAAGATAGAATACTCTCCCGAACCTCACCTTCCATGGAGAGGGGAAAAACAGAACGACTCCAGAAGAAAAAGGCCGATTACGAGATCAAATCGGTTTCCAACGCCCTGGATATCCTTGAAGCCTTCACCGGTGATGAGGCGGAACTGGGGGTCACCGAACTGGGGAAAAGACTGCACCTCCATAAAAACAATGTCTTTCGTCTTCTGGCGACGCTGGAAATGCGGGGCTACATCGAGCAAAACCGGATCACTGAGAATTATCGCCTCGGCCTGAAACCGCTTGAACTGGGGAAAGCCTTTCAGCGGCACTGCGGTCTGACGAGCCATGCCAAGGAGATCCTGAAAAATCTGGTGGCCGTCTCGAACGAAACCGCCTCCATCGGCGTCTTCCGGGGAGGAAAGGTCATCTACATCGACGTAGAGGAGACCACCAAGTCTGTCCGGGTGATCTCCCGCCTGGGGGCGGTACTGCCCGCCTACTGCACGTCGATCGGGAAGGTCCTGCTGGCCTCAAAGTCACGGGATGAAATCCTCACTTTCCTTGAGGAATCCTCCTTAAAACCCTTCACAGAGAAGACCGTCACCGATCCGGAGGTCCTCCTGCACCAGTTCGGTCAGATCCGCCGCCAGGGGTATTCGATTGACAATGAAGAGTATGAAGAATCAGTCAAATGTATTGCCGTCCCCATCATGGACTATTCTCGCAATGTGGTCGCGAGCCTTTCCATCTCCGGACCCGCACACCGTCTCCCCGATACGCGCATCGAGGACGAATTGCTTCCCCTGATCCTCGATGCGGGAGTAGAACTCTCCAAGAAGTTGGGCTACAATGTAGACAGAGACTAACCGGCGGGCCGGGAGATAAAGAAAAAGCATGAGCGATTTCTCTTGCTCTTAATCTTTATCATAATCTTAATCATCTTTTCTGAAAAACTGATTAGGATTAAGAGTAAGATTATGAGTAAGAATGTTCGACAAAAAAACCCACAGGGGACACAGGAATGAAGATTGCAATCTCAGGAAAAGGGGGCGTCGGTAAGACCACCTTCACCGGCGTCCTTGCACGGATTCTTTCCGACCGGGGGTACACGGTCATCACCGTGGATGCCGACCCCGACGCCAATCTGGGCTCCGCCATCGGTTTCACGGCAGAGGAAACCGCATCTATCCGCCCCATCGCTGATATGTCCGACCTGATCGAGGAACGGACCGGCGCCCGACCGGGAAGCATGGGGGGCGTCTTTAAGCTCAACCCCGTCGTCAATGACATCCCGGAAAACTATTCCCTCAAAAAAGACCGTATCCGTCTGCTCACCCTGGGGCGGGCAAAAAAGGGGGGCGGCGGCTGTTACTGCCCGGAAGGGGTCTTCCTCAAACGTCTGTTAGGACACCTGCTTCTGCAGAGCAAAGAGGTCGTGCTCCTCGACATGGAAGCGGGGATCGAGCATCTCAGCCGCGGCACCACCAGCGGCGTCGATGCCTTCATCGTGATCGTCGAACCGGGCAAGCGGAGTCTTCAGACCGCCGCCGACGTGAAACGGATGGCGGCCGACTTGGGGGTCAAAACAATCTTCGTCGTCGGCAACAAAGCCGCCTCGGAAGAAGAACGACAGTTCCTCCGGGAACACTTCCCCGCAGAAGAACTTCTCGGCATCCTCTCCTATGACCGGGCCGTGATTGATGCGGACCTGAAAGGGGTCTCCCCATACGACACGAAGGCCGGCATCGTAAAAGAAACGGAAGAAATCCTCGACCGGCTCTTGAAACGGGTGGGGAAAGAAGAAGAGGCCCACAGTGATGGATAAGAAGACCCTACGAAAAGCTGTTCTAACTCGACGGGACGCCCTCACCGAAGAGGAGCGGAAGGAAAAGAGCGCGCAGATCGTCGAAGGTCTCACGGGACTTCCCGAATATCAGTCGGCACGGTCCCTCTTTATCTATGCCGATTTTCGAAGTGAAGTCATGACGTTGGCGTTGATGAAGAAGGCCTTGAGGGAAGGGAAAAGGGTCCTCGCCTCGAAGACCCTCGTGGCCGAACGGCGGCTGCAACTTACGGACATCCTCGATCCGGATCGGGATTTTGTCGCCGGCTACATGGACATCCCCGAACCAAGAGAAGAAATCCTGCGAGACATTTCCCCCGAAGAGGTCGATCTCGTCCTGACCCCGGCCGTAGGGTATGACGCTCAGGGGAACCGCCTCGGTTACGGCGGCGGCTACTACGACCGACTCTTTCGACTGCTTTCTCCCGATGCAAAAAAGAACGGGCTCCCCCTTGATCTGCACATCTCACCACCCGTACTGGACGAGTCTTCAAAT
>CAYQVN010000241.1:0-3489 GCA_964420895.1 uncultured Nitrospirota bacterium
CAGGCAACGCCGATACGGGGAGCCGTGCGCGTTGCCCAACGGATGGGATCGACGCCGCAAAAGTTCTGGAGATCGAAGTGGTCGACCCCGTGGACCACAGGAAGGGCTGGGTCTATCTCGGCCTTTTTTCCGATAACCCACCCCCCCTCAGTCCGGTACGGTACATGTCTTATGATCCGGAAAAGAAGGATGTCCACGCCCCCCTCTACCGCCTCTCCTATTCCACGAAACGGATTGCCGTCATGGATGCCCTCGACTTTCAGGAGAAGAGCATTCTCGACCGTCTCAAGATCCGGATCAAGGCAGAGATCAAGCTCGGCTTTATCAAGTCTTCCATGCACTTCAATGAGGAGGATGTGGGAGGGTATCACGTGGGTTATATCAACGGCCCGATACGGACCGTCAACCGGACGATCAACCAGGTCCACTTTCCCTTGGGTCTTCGAAGCCCCAGGGTGGTCTGTGACCACTACTTCTATCCCCGCTATGCCGAGATCCCTCTCCTGCTCCACATGAACTTTCTCGTCTCCCGGGCCTCTATCCTCCTCTCAGCGGACTACCGCGACGCCCCCTTCCGGCATGCCTTCATCGCGGGATCCAAGGATGGCGCTGACCTGACGCAGGAGAACCCCTTACGGCTTGACCCGGTGGAGGGAGGCTGGATCGCCCTGGACGGAGATACGGGGACGGTCATCAACGCCATCGAGATTCCCGAAAACATCGCACGCTACATTACGACTACGACCCATCTGGTCTCGGACCGGATGCATACCTCCCCACCGGAAGGGGTTCCCGGGTCCGACCCGGAGGCCGGGATCGAGATTCAGACCGCCTCGGATCTACCGAAGGGAGACTATCTCCTCTATACCTTCTTCTTTTTCTCACCCGATCACTATCAGGCAGGAGATGAAAGGGAATTGCTGAACGTTCTGAATCAGAGGCTCACCGTGCAGGTCCGGCAGGTACAATAAGGCAAAAACATTCACTATGCAGGACAAAGGGGCAGAAAACATCTCTTAATCTTAATCATAATCTTTATCCATTCTTTCACGAATATCTGATTAAGATAAAGAGTACGATTAAGATTAAGATTAAGATTACGAGATTAAAGAGGGACCCCGGGACGGACTTCCTTCCGGACCAATCGCACCGCAAAGAAACCGTCCGTTTGATGCCGGTCGGGCCAGGCATGGAAGAAGCCCCCTTCATCGATCATCTCAAGTACATTTCTCGACAGGTGGGAAGGAGCGAGATCTATGACGAACCCTCCCTCTTCCTGGAGGAACTGTTCGATCACCTCTTCATTCTCTTCCGGTTCGGTGGAACAGGTGGAATAGACCAGGCTCCCTCCTACCCGGACAAAGCGGCTGAGATGGCGAAGCAGGGCAAGCTGCCGTTCCCGATGGCGTATGAGGTCTTCTTCTTTTTTCTGCCATTTGGCCTCGGGATGGCGGCGGATGGTGCCAAGCCCGGAGCAGGGAGCATCGATGAGGACCCGGTCGAAGGGAGTGGGGAAATCGATCGATGCCCCATCGCCGGCCACGGGATGAACGATGGTGATCCCGAGACGTGCCATGTTCTCCACGATTCTTTCCAGCCGCCGGGGGTCGACCTCAAGGGCAACAATCTCACCTTCATTCCCCATGAGCTCCGCCAGATGAGAAGACTTCCCGCCCGGTGCGGCACAGGCATCGAGGACCCGTTCCCCCGGTTGTACCCCAACCATGCGTGAGACCAGCATGGCGCCGCCATCCTGAACGTAGAACCGTCCTTCCCGGAAACCGGGCAATCTCTCTACCGATCCGGGGAATTCGACGATGACCCCTTCCGGACAGAGGGGATGAGGGATGAACTTTTCTACATGACCGGACAACCCTTCCAGGTATCCAATCACGTCCGGTTTCAGGGGATTGATCCGCAGGGTAGTGGTGGGAGGCTCATTGCAGGCGGCAAGCAGATCCTCCGCCCGCACCGGTCCGAAGCGTGCGACCCAGCGCCGGACAAGCCATTCCGGGAAGGCGTGTTTCACGGCAAGATGGGGGACCGGTTCACGGGGATCGGGAAGAGAGATCTTCTCTTTCCGGCGGATGAGGTTCCGGAGAACACCGTTGACAAATCGGACCTGCCCTGCATGGCCACATGATTTCGCGAGTTCCGTGGCCGTGTCGACGGCAGCCCAGGGGGGAACACGATCGAGAAAGAGGATCTGGTAGGCGCCGAGTCGGAGGAGGTTTTGAATCTTCTCGGGGTTCTTCCGGAAAGAACGGTGGGCCAGTGCAGCTAAAAAGTAATCGATCCGCCCTCGCCACCGCAGGGTCCCCCGCACCAACTCGGAGAAAAGGGCCCGGTCCCGAACCTCGAGGGGAGCGACCTCTTCCGTCACCCGGGCCATCGCTTCATTGGCAAAGAACCCCTTCTCCGTGATCAGGGTCAGAGCCTCAAGTGCTGCCCGTCGGACCGGATCAGACACCCATCGCCTCGAGACGACGGATCCGCTCCTCCATGGGCGGATGGGTAGAGAAGAGGGAGGCCAGGCCCCGACCGCGAAGGGGATTGACGATAAACATGTGGGCCGTGGCCGGACTTGCCTCCATGGGAATCCGCTGTACCCCGGCGGCAAGTTTCTGAAGGGCGGAGGCCAGATAACGGGGATGGCCACAGATTTTTGCCCCGCCCCGGTCGGCGCCGTATTCCCGGGAACGGGAAATAGCCATCTGGATGATCATGGCGGCAATGGGCGCCAGAATCATCATAAGGATCGCGCCGAAACCGCCACCGCCGTCATCATCGTCTCCCCGAAACCCTCCAAAGATCATCGCCCATTGGGCCATGTTGGCCATCATGGAGATGGCCCCGGCAATGGTTGCAGCGACGGTGCCGATCAGGATGTCCCGGTGTTTCACATGGGCCAGTTCATGTCCCAGGACTCCCATCAGTTCGTTCCGGTCGAGGAGATCGAGAATGCCCGTCGTCACGGCAACGGCGGCATGGCTCGGGTTCCTGCCCGTGGCAAAGGCGTTGGGGGTGGGGTTCTGTACGATATAGACCCGGGGCATGGGAAGTTCTGCATTGCGGGACAACTGTTCCACGACTCCGTAGAGTTCCGGCGCCTCGGCCCGGCTCACCTCCCGGGCCTTGTACATTTTCAGCACGATCTTGTCGGAAAACCAGTAGGACCCGGCGTTCATGACCAGGGCAAAGAGAAAGGCAATCTTCATCCCTGCCGGGCCGCCGAGGGCATTTCCAGCGAAGATCAGAAGGATCGTCAGCCCCGACATGAGAAGGGCCGTTTTAAAAATGTTCATCATCAAACTCCTTATCGATACTGGCCACGCAAGACAGGTTCGACTCTTCCCGGGAATTCTTTCGTCCCGGATGAACCGGGACGCTACAGGGTGACGATCCGTCTTTTTTTCTTCTGTGACCTCTGTGTGCTGGTTTATTGTTGTCAAGCATTCTTACTCGTAATCTTACTCTTAATCTTAATCT
>CAYQVN010000242.1:0-3469 GCA_964420895.1 uncultured Nitrospirota bacterium
GCACAAAACAATTCGCCCAATAATGACAATTTTCATATGTCAATAATATAATACAATGTGATCTACTCGGAAACCCATCGGAGCACCCCCGTGACCAAGGGAATCTATAACATTGCGATCGGGGCAGGGGTCCAGATGAGCGGCGTCTTCGATGAAACAGCCTTTTCCGGCGATCGCTGGCTGCTGGTTAAGGTCAGCAACGAAACGCTGACGCCCCCTATCCCATTCCGGTATGTCGCCCACTCCTTCCGCTCGAAAATCTCCGATACCTGCCTGAACCTCTGTAATGACGGCGATATCGTAGGTTGTTACGAGGGCCCGACGGGAACCTTTAACGTGGGGACCTGTAAAGCCGGGCAGCGAATCTGCAGCGGGGGACAGTACGGAAGTTGTCTCGGTGCCACCGAACCGGTTCCCGAGATTTGCAACGACCAGGATGACGACTGCAACGGTTCCATTGACGATGCACCGCCGGGGGCATCAGGATGCACCACTTACTATTATGATGCCGATGGGGATGGATATGGGGACAATACCGATTCGGGAACCTGTCTTTGCTCTTCATTTGGCCAACCAGCTCAGACATCAGAAAATAATACGGACTGCGACGATTGGAATGCCGACGTATCACCTGGGCAGGTCTTCTATTTTACCACTCCCTACGGAACCAATAATTTTGATTATAATTGCGACGGATTCGAACAGAAGGAGATTACGCAAACTTTTTTAGGTTGTTATAATCCTTCCTGCTCATCGCACCAGGGATGGTCAGGTGCCGTTCCTGACTGCGGACTAAGCGGTGATTACATAAATTGTCAGGTTAACAACGGCTTTTGCCTTGGTCAGCACAGCACAAAAACCCAAGGTTGCCAATAGCGCTTAAAGGTTGCATAGCTCGCCCACCATCCGCTGCGCCGTCTCTTCCGCTTTTGTTGCCATCTCTTCCGGCACAATACAGAAGGGGACGATATACTTTCCCAGGATGTGACATCCGATATAGCGGTTCATCCGGTCGAAGATGGTCTGGATGCAGTCGGCGTTCTCCTCCACCGCTCCGCCACAGGTCACAAGGAGGGCTGTCTTCTTTCCTGCCAGGAGGGAGTGCATCCGGTCTGTTCCGATCGACTTGACGAGGCAGTAATGCCGGTCAAGAAGCGCTTTCATCTGTGCGGAGAACCCCCAGCAGTAGAGTGGTGAGGCATAAACGATGAGATCGGACGCCCGCATCTGCTCGATGATCCCGGGAACATCGTCTTTCTGGACGCAGCCCGGTTGATCCTTGACCTTGCGGCAGGCACCGCAGCCGATGCAGCCCTGGTATTTCTTCGAAACAAGGTTAACCCGGTCGACTCGGTGCGGTTCCGGCAGGAGTTCCTCGAATCGCTGCAGCACTGTTGCCGTATTCCCCTTGATGCGGGGACTCCCCAGGATCGTCAAAATCTTCATGGCCTTACCTCCTTGAGATGCACATCATGGCAGCCGTGACAGGCGTTCGCCTCCAGTGACTCGGGCCGCTGCCGGCAACGACTGCCGTAAACCAGGGGGATCAAAAACTCTTTCTTCGTCACCTTCCCCGTCAGGATGAGGTCTTTTCCCCGGATCCGGATATGAGGCAGGATCTCTCCATCCCTTGTAAAGAGCGCCTCCTCTCCCGTCTCACGCCGGTAGTGCCTCATGATCCGCCGTACCTTGGAGTTTTCCTCCTCCGACAGGGTGCGAATGGGTGGTCTTCTTTCCAGGGTCCCGTGGCAGGTGAAACAACGGATCCGCTGCTGTGCCAACTTGTCCACATAGATCAGACCGTCTCCCATGACCTCCCTGTCAGTGTGGCAGTCGATACAGTCGAGTTCGATTTCGCACCGGGTGTACAGGGTCATGGGGTTGTAGTAGTCCTCCGCCCGCCGTGTATCCCCGGTAAGGCCTGCAATACCGTCAAGATCCTTCCTGCTATCGAATTCCATACGCTGCAGGGAGTGTACACCCCGGTTGTGACAGTGATTGCACTGTTGGTACGGGATCTGCAGGGTCAGGCGGTGGTAAGCACCATGCCCCGGTTCCTTTCGCGGGAGGGTCGGGTCGTCACCCCGGTAGTAGGGCTGATTGTCATAGAGGTAATGGCAGGCCGCACATCCCGAGGCACGGGCGTAATAGGGGCGTTTCTCTCCCGCCGTCCAGAGATGACAACGGTTGAGACAGTTCCGATGAAGAAGGGTATCGGTCTTCCGGCCGGAGAAGGTGTAGGTGGCACCCGTCGGATCGTTCCGAAGGGGTACGCCGGACGCATCCATGGGAAGATCCTCTGCGGTATCGTAGGGGAGTGGTTTGAGGTCCGGGACGATCTTTTCCTGTTCTTTCGCCTCCTTTCCCCGGAGCGCCGTTGTTCCGTAAATCGGTTTGAGACTCTTCTGCAGCCCGAAGCTGTATCGGACGAGAGCCGCCTCTCCCGCCTTGGTCGCCATGATGGTGGTCTTGACCCGCTCAATATGGTTTCGCTCTTCCCGGAGATCCCCGTTATGACAGGCGGTATTTCCTGGCATCGTCCGACCACAGCTTTGATCGATGACACGGAAGTCGGAGGGGTTCCGCCCCCCGATCAATCCCCGGTGCGCCGCGGGGAGGGTCACGGAGAGAGAATCTCCGCCGTGGCAGAGGGTGCATCCGAAGGTCTCTACCGGATGGGAAGGACTGATCTCCTCGATCCCGTAATGGCAGGAGAGACACCGTTCCACTTTCCCGTCGGGCAGGCGAATCTCCCGAAGGCTCGATGCGGCCTGCTCAAGGCTCCGGATCTTTTCTCCGATCCGTTCTGCCTCTTGAGCAGCAAGACCATGAGAGAGTCGCTCTTTCAGTTCATTGATCTTGCGAATTCGGTAGCTTCGCTGGTATTGCCGGTAGGGTTTTTCTCTTTCACGCAGATCGGCCCAGAGCATCGTCATGAGGAAGAGGCAGACCAGCAGTAAAAGATAGGAAGGATAACGTTTCATGGTCTCAACGGATGAATTGGAGGAGCGTCGGCACCGCCAGGCAGAAGAGTAAAAGCAGAAAAAAGAGGAGAATACCGGTCCTCTGCTTCAGGGTTTCGATCCCCTCTTCAGCCCTGCCCTTTGAAAAAAAGGGAAGGAACAGAAAGAGCAGATAAAGCGCAAAGGGGATAACAACGCCCGCTATGAGAGTCGAAAAATGGCGCAGAAGTTCCTGGATCCCGGCAAAGATCCAGGGGGCGCTCACATGGGCCGGGGTCTGCAGGGGATCGGGCGCGACCCCCAGAGGCGCGGGCCGGAGAATGGAAAGAATCATCAGCACAACGGTGAGCGCTGCCATGGAGAGGATCTCCATCCGGACGAGAACCTCCCGGGGGACGAATCGTGATCTTTCATTATTATTTTTCATTTTCTTTACTCGTCTAAGGAAAAGGAACCAAAAGAAACGACGCCCGCCACTCGGTCCAGCAAAGCTGGACTTCCCTGCG
>CAYQVN010000243.1:0-2303 GCA_964420895.1 uncultured Nitrospirota bacterium
CTTTCGGGGGAGAGGCAACCGACACCGCCCCAGTATTATCATAAGATCGACATCACCGTCCGGGCGGCGGGAGAAGGATTGAACGAGAACAAGATGAGACGGGCCGTGGACCTTTCCCATGAGAAGTACTGTTCCGTCTATCATTCCCTTCGGAAGGATCTGGAGGTAAATGTGGAATACGTGATCGAGGAACAATAGATGTTTCGACTGACTGGACTCAATCACCTGGCTTTTGCGACGGGGGATATGGACCGGACCATCCATTATTGGAGAGATCTTCTCGGGATGCGTTTGGTCGTAGCCATGGGAGAGCCGGGATACCGGCAGTATTTCTTTGAGATTTCTCCCAATGATATGGTCACATTTTTTGAGTGGCCCAATGTGAAACCCGTCCCCTACAAGCGGCACGGGGATCCGGTGACCGGTCCTTTTATCTTCGACCACGTCTCCTTCGGTGTGTCTCGGGAAGAGGACCTGTGGGAGTTGATCGACAAATTAGAGGCGGCCGACTTCCCCGTTTCCGATGTGATTGATCACGGTTTCATCCATTCCATCTACACCTATGATCCGAACGGAATCCCCCTGGAGTTCAGTTATAATGTAGAGGGGGTGGATGTCCGAAAGTCCCCTGTTATGGCTGATAAAGCGCCGACAGAGGTGGCCCGGGAAGGGGCGGATCCCCATTGGGACTTCTGGCCGGAAGTCGTGGAGCCGACACCGGAAGAGGAACGATTCATCACGCCGGGAGCGGGAAGCGACCTCTTTGACAAGAAGGAGAAGGATGAATAGGAAGATAACAGGGCAGAATCCTTGACAGTTCGGGTTCTTTCTGTTAAAAATCGATAGTACAGTGCAGGGGTTATCGGGGTTATTCCTGAAGAAATTTGACCGAAATGCCGCATAGGGAAATATTATGAATGTCAAAGAGCTGATCGGAGAGGGAAGTCACACCATCTATTCCGTCGACAAGGATGGGAGTGTGGCCCAGGCCATTGAACAGTTGGTGGAACATGAAATCGGTGCACTGATCGTAACGGATAAGGGAAAGCCAGTGGGGGTTTTCACGGAACGGGATGTTCTCAAGAGCTGGGTGAGCAAGGGAGACCGTATGTTCCGGGACATCAAAGTCCAGGAAGTGATGACGGGCAATATGATCGTCGTGGAACCGAAAGACGATCTTTGCTACGTGATGAACGTCATGGTGAAAAACCGGATCCGTCACCTCCCCGTTGTGGAGGAGCATCATCTCGTCGGAGTCCTCTCCATTCGGGATGTGGTGAAGACCCAGGTAACCAATCTTCAGTCTGAAAATCATTACCTGAAGGAATATATCACCGACAAGTATCCCGGTTAACCTCAACATCGCACAACCAGTCCTTCTGCCATTGTGAAAATCGGAATCATTGCAAAGCCCCGGCTTGAGGCCGGGGAGGTCCTGCGGAGTCTCCTTTCCTATCTCCGGGAACGAGAGGTGGAGACCTTTCTCGACCGGGATACGGCAGCCCTGATCGGGGAAACCGGTTCCTGCCTGAAGTCCGAGATCCCATCGAAAGTCGATCTGATCGCCGTTCTGGGTGGGGATGGTACCTTGCTGAGTGTGGCCCGCCTGATCGGCGCCCAGGATGTGCCGATCTTCGGGATCAACCTCGGCAGTCTCGGGTTCCTGACGGAAGTGACCTTGGACGAACTCTATCCGACCCTCGATCGTGTGATCGCCGGAAGGGTAGACTACGATGAGCGGCTCATGCTTACGGCCTCGGTGATCCGACAGGGCGAGCAGATCTCCAGTTACTCCGTTTTAAACGACATCGTCATCAACAAAAGCGCCCTGGCCAAGATTATTGATCTGGCGGCTTACATCGATGGGAAACATATTGCAAACTTCAAGGCCGACGGACTGATCGTCTCCACCCCGACGGGGTCGACGGCCTACAACCTGGCAGCCGGCGGTCCTATCGTGCAGCCCGGCATGCACTCCATTATCATCAATCCCATCTGCCCCCATATCCTGACCAACCGCCCCGTTGTAGTTCGGGACGAAAGCGAAATTGAGATTGTCCTCAAATCAGAAGGTACGGAAGTCCACCTCACCCTCGACGGGCAGGTCGGTTTCACCCTCCGTGGAGAGGACGTGATCCGGATCGTCAAGGCCGACAACACCATCCGTTTGATCTCCGTACCGGGGAAGAATTATTTTGATGTGTTGCGGACCAAGTTGAAGTGGACGGAACGATGATGATTCTGCCGCACATACTGCATCTGCGGCGGTTCTTCGGTTGTCTCGTCACTGCAGCGTATGATCA
>CAYQVN010000243.1:2403-3468 GCA_964420895.1 uncultured Nitrospirota bacterium
GTACAGCAGAATCATGACTTTCCTGAAAGGGTAACGTTTTCATGGTGGAACAATACGATCTGGTGATCATCGGGGGAGGGCCGGCGGGGATGTCTGCCGGGGTCTTTGCGGCGCGCTATCAATTGAAGACGATCATCCTGGAGAAGACCGTCGTGGGCGGCCAGCCGGCGGTGGCCGAGCATATCGAAAACTTTCCTGGATTTCCGGAATTGGACGGCTGGGACCTTGCGACCCGGATGGAGAAGCATGTCCAGTCTCTCGGGATTCAGATCGTCGAGTCGGGAGATGTGCAGGGGATAGAGCGGGAGGGGAAAGGCTACCGGATTGTTGCCAACAAGGGGACCTACCCGACGAAGACGGCCCTCGTGGCCACGGGCGGCCGTCCCCGACTCCTCGGTGTGCCGGGGGAGGAGAAATTTTCCCGCAAGGGGGTCCACTACTGTGCTCAGTGTGCCGGATTCGGCTATGAAGGAAAACGGATCGCCGTCGTTGGGGGAGGGGAGTCTGCCCTTTTGGGGGCACTCTATCTTTCGGAGATCGGGGAAGAGGTTTTCCTGCTCCATCGCCGGGAGGAATTCCGGGGGGAAAAGGTGCTTCAGGAGCGGATCGATGGAACGGAAAAGATTCAGCAGATCCGCGAAACCGTCGTGGAAGAGATCCTCGGGGAGAAGACCCTTTCGGGGCTTCGTTTGTGCAATGTCAAAAGTGGCGTGAAGACGACCCTCGACGTGGATGCCCTCTTCGTATATGTCGGCTATCTCCCCAACACATCCTTTGTCGATACCGATAAAGATGAAAAGGGATTTCTGCGGGTCAATCTCGAAATGGAAACCTCTCTGCCGGGGATCTTTGCCTGCGGGAACGTGATTCGTGAAGACGCCCAGATTATCTCCGCCATGGGGGAAGGGGCCGTAGCGGCACTCTCCGCCTCGAAATACATCATGGAAACTTCAGATCTGTGTGGTTCCGCCGACGGGAAAAGAGTTTAATTGTCAAGGCCTGACACCCGGCCGCTAAGTGGTCCTGTTCGTAAATACTGTGACGCACCGAGAGGGTCGCAGGGCG
>CAYQVN010000244.1:0-3466 GCA_964420895.1 uncultured Nitrospirota bacterium
CTTTGTGCGGGCAGCCCGGGCGTGCAGGCAGAAGTTCAGGAGGGTGTGCTCAATCTGGCCGGGGTCGGCTTCTACGATATTCAGAGAATCTTCCAGGTTGAGCTCAATGTCGATTGCCTTGTCGAAGGTCCGGGCGATGAGCCGCAGCACCGCCTCCACCGTTTCATTCATGCAGACCGGGCAGACCTGATACTTTCCTTTCCGGGCAAAGCCCAGAAGTTGGCTGGTCAGCTCCGAGGCCCGTTTTGCCGAATCCTGAATTGTCTTGACCGGGAAATGGTAAGGGTCCGACTCCTTCAGGTCGATCAGCATCAGAGAGGTGTAACCGAGGATCCCGGTGAGGAGGTTGTTGAAGTCATGGGCAATGCCGCCGGCCATGGTTCCCAGCGCCTCCATTTTCTGGGCCTGTACCAGCTGCTCTTGGAGTATTTTTTTCTCCGCTTCGGCCTTCTTGCGTGCCGTAATGTCCTTGGAAATCACCATCCGGGCTTCTTGATTGAAGTAGATAATCGCTTGGGTGTTGAACTCCGCCCAGATGACGGTCCCGTCCTTCTTGAGATGTTTCCAGACCCCTTCGGAGTGGTAATCTCTGTTATGCTTTCGTTCCTCCAGGACGGATCGGAATCGATCCAATTCGTCTTCGGAGCGGAGGTCCGTGATCTCCATGGAGAGAAACTCCTCCCGGCTGTAACCATAGCGCTCGATGGCCGTCCGGTTGACATCGAGAAAGGCAAGAGTTTGCGTATCATAGACCCAGACCGCTTCGGGGATGTGGTCAAAAAGGAGCCGGTACTTCTCTTCACTCTCCCGGACCTCGAAGTTTTTTTGCTGTAAAACTTTTTTCAGGGAATGCATGACCTCGGGGAGTTGAAGCTGTTCTGCGAATTGGGCGGAAACACTTGCTTTGTGTTGAAAGAATTCTTCCCCCTCTGTTGCATCCGATTGGGTGGTTTTTTGCAGGAATACACGGATCCGGCATCCTTGTTTTCCCGAGGCGATTCGTTCCTCCAGGGCGACCTTGGCGTAGCCGAAATTGCGGGCGGCGATTCCTCCGAATATACTGGTGGTGATTTTGCAAAGAGCAGGGGACTTGCCCACCAACCGGTGGATCGGGCAGGTGCGGGTCCCGACGATGATTTTCTCCGGTCCGATCTCGATAGGGTAAAAGGATCCCCCGATCCGGTTTTTCAGATCGACGATGATTTCCCCATAGATTTCCGGAGTAAAGGTGTCGGAAAAGTGCATCGCCTTTCGGTATTGTTTTTCGATGGAGGCGCCGAGAGAAAGTCCTATCTGGCTGATAAAATTTTGGGCGGCTTCCTGTCCAAGAATGTATTCATAGGCCATCGACAGATCGGAGACGAGATCCGAAAGGAAGGATTCCCGTTTCAGTGACGGGAGATCAAGGTCTTTTATATTGATCAAAATATAACTCTTATCCCCTTCCGGTTGCTCCCGGGCCGGGGAAAAATGTTTCCGGAACCAGACAAAAAAATGTTTCTGAATAAATGACGTTTTAAATATAGTGTATGGACGCAAATAATTCAACCGTATTTGAAAAATAATTATAAACTTAAATAAACAGTTAGTTGTGCGAATATATTCATGTATTGCATTATGTAATATTTCTATCACTTGAGGTTGAAAGTAGAAATGAAAATGGTATAATGACGCCATCTCTTACCCTTTCTAAATAGGAGGCTTCATGGAGAGTCGAGAGCAAATGGAAGTGGATGTCCTTTTCGTGGGGGGCGGACCCGCCTCTCTGTCGGGAGCGCTGCACCTGATGAGGAAGATTGCGAAGCACAATGAAGCAGTCGAACGTGGGGAGGCGCCGGGAGAAAAGTTGGAAGATCCCATGATCGTCATCCTTGAAAAAGGAGCGGAGATTGGGGCCCACTCCCTGTCCGGGGCCGTCCTGGACCCTGTCGCTCTGCAAGAACTCGTTCCCGATTATGAGGCGCAGGGGGCCCCCATTGAGCATGTCGTCCGGAAGGAGTCCCTTTACTACCTGACTTCCGCTTCCCGGTTTCATTCCCCCTTCATTCCGCCGCCTCTGGAGAACCGGGGCGGTCTGGTCATCTCTCTTTCTCGTTTCAATCGCTGGTTGGGGGGACTGGTGGCGGAGAGCGGTTGTGAGATCTTTCCCGGTTTTCCCGGTGTCGAGGTACTCTACGACGGGGATCGGGTGATCGGCGTTCGGACTGGGGACAAGGGGATCGACAAAGAGGGCAACAAGAAGGGAAATTTCGAACCGGGGATCGACCTGCTTGCCAAGGTGACCCTCTTCGGGGAGGGGCCTCGGGGCAACCTGGCCAAGACCTTGATCCCCCGCCTCGGTCTTGATGAAGAGAAGGCCCCTATCTGCTACCTGACGGGGGTGAAGGAGGTCTGGGAGATCCCCGAAGGGAAAGAGAATATCGACGAGGTAATTCATACCCTCGGCCATCCCCTTCCCCCGGACACCTATGGCGGGGGATTCCTCTACCCGATGAAGGACAACCGGATCACCCTGGGTCTCCTGGCCGGGATCAATTCTCCCGATCCCTTCTTTGATACCCATGAGGCCTTTCAGCGTTACAAGGATCATGAATTCATTCGGAGGCTGTTGGAGGGCGGGAAACTTCTAGAGTACGGCGCCAAGACGGTCTCCATCAGCGGCTACTATTCGGTGCCACAGCTCGCATTCGACGGCGGGATGCTTATCGGGGATGGTGGCGCCCTTTTCGACAGTCGAAGGATCAAAGGGATCCATCTCGCCATGAAATCGGGGATGCTTGCGGCGGAGGCGGCCTTCTCGGCGTTGCTCAAGTGCGATACCGCCCGGAGCACGCTGGCAGGCTATGAGGAGAGTCTGCAGGAGAGTTACGTCTGGCGGGATCTCAGGGCGGCCCGGAATTTTCACCAGGCCTTTGACCGGGGACGGATGACGGGGATGCTCAATGCCGCCTTCGGGATGGTGACTGGCGGGAAAGGGCTGACGGAGTGGAAGTCGGGCAAGGCCGATTACGAGCAGATGAAAAAGGTAGCGGACTATCACGGCAAGGGCACCGTGAAGGAACCGGTGGACACCGACGGGACCCTGACCTTCGACAAGGTGACTTCCGTCTATCATTCCGCGACGACCCATGACGAGGATCAGCCTTGTCACCTCCAGGTGGAGGACCCGTCGATCTGTAACGGACGATGCCGGAAAGAGTACGGCAATCCCTGTGTGAAATTCTGTCCCGCCGGTGTCTACGAGATGGCGGAAGACGAGGAGAGCGGAGAAGAGAAATTGCGTATCAATTTTTCCAACTGCGTCCACTGCAAGACCTGCGATATCCGGGACCCCTATGGGATCATCACCTGGGTCCCTCCCGAAGGGGGCGGGGGACCGAAGTATACGATGCTGTGATGGAATTAGAAATTGGGAAATGGTAAATGGAAACTGGGGAAATCGGTGGGGCAAAGGCACAGAGACACA
>CAYQVN010000245.1:0-3460 GCA_964420895.1 uncultured Nitrospirota bacterium
TTGACTGAAGAACAGTTAATGATCCGGGATCTGGCTGCACAGATCGCCCGGGAGAAGGTAATCCCGGTCCGGGCGGAACTCGATGAAAATGAGGAGTTTCCCTGGGAAATCATGAAAACCCTGGCCGATTCCGACATGTTTGGTCTCTATATCCCCGAAGAATACGGCGGCATGGGCGGCGGGATCCTGGAAAACTGTATTGCCATTGAACAACTTTCCCGGGCCTGCATTGCCGTTTCGGTCACCTTTGCGGCGAGCGGACTCGGGTGCTATCCGATCCTGCTCTATGGAAATGAAGAACAGAAGCAGCAATGTCTTCCCCGGATTGCATCGGGCAAGAGTCTGGCAGCCTTCGGGTTGACGGAACCAAACGCCGGGTCCGATGCCGGTGGGATCCAGACGACGGCCGTGAAAGATGGTGATTCTTATATCTTGAACGGTACCAAGCAGTGGATCACCAACGGTGGTGAGGCGGACATCTATACAGTGATCGCCATGACCGATCGGTCTCGCGGCGCCCGGGGGGCCTCGGCCTTCATCCTCGAGAAGGGGATGGAGGGATTCAAGTTCGGGAAAAAAGAGAAGAAGATGGGGATCCGTGCCTCGGCTACGCGGGAGTTGATCTTCGAGGATTGTCGCGTCCCGGCGAAGAACCTTCTTTCCCGGGAAGGGATGGGGTTCATTGTCGCCATGAAGACTCTCGATAAGTCCCGTCCCGGGATTGCCGCCCAGGGGGTGGGGTTGGCTCAGGGGGCGATCGACGAGGCGGCGGTTTATGCCAAAACACGGGTTCAGTTCGGCAAGCCGATCGCGGCCCAACAGGCGATTCAGCATATGCTGGCCGACATGACGACACAGACGGAAGCGGCCCGGTCGCTCCTTTATTCCACCTGCAAGTTCATGGACAGTAATCCCAAGAATTTTTCCAAGGAAGCGGCCATGGTGAAACTCTTTGCCACCGATACGGCCATGAAGGTCACCACCGATGCCGTCCAGGTCATGGGGGGATACGGCTACATGCGGGAGTATCCTGTGGAAAAAATGATGCGCGATGCCAAAATCCTCCAGATCTATGAAGGGACCAACCAGATTCAGCGCAACGTAATCGGGCTGGAACTGGTGAAGGAGTATACGGGGAAGACGGAGGCTGTGCCCGTCGGGTGAGTGACGGTTTTTTAGTTCGAGGCGCACCTTCTGAAGAGTGCGGGAAAATATAGGGGTCCAGTGGCCGAGGATCCAAGGGGCCAAGTGAAGTGCAAGGAAAACAACAGCGAAGGGATTCTTGAGAGACCCTTGCCTTTCACTTGGCTCCTTGACCCCTGGAATCCTTGAACCCTTTTATCTTCCCCACGAAATGGGAGAAGAACCATCAATGAAAATCGTCGTCTGCATAAAACAAGTGCCCGATGTGGCTGATGTCCGGATCGACCCGGAGACGAATACCCTTGTCCGTGAAGGGGTCCCGAGTATCGTCAATCCCTTCGACATGTACGCCATCGAAGAGGCGATTCGTTTGCGGGAACGGTTCGGCGGCGAGGTGAAACTCCTTACCATGGGACCGCCTCAGGCCGAGGCTGCCCTGCGGGAGGCGATCTCCATGGGGGCCGATGATGCGGTTCTGGTTTCGGATCGTGCCTTTGCCGGTTCAGACACCCTGGCAACTTCCTACACATTGTCCATGGCAATCCGCAAGATGGGAGAGGTCGATCTGGTGATCTGCGGGAAACAGGCCATCGACGGGGATACGGCCCAGGTCGGGCCGGGGATCTCCGAGAACCTCCACTGGGGGTTCGCCGCCTATGTGCGAAAAATTGAAGAAGTCGGCGATGGTGCGATGCGACTGGAACGGCTCATGGATGATGGTTATGACCTTCTCAGTGTTCGTATGCCTGCCGTGATTACGGTGGTCAAAGAGATCAACGAACCGCGACTCCCTTCCCTGAAGGGAAAGATGAAGGCAAAGAAACTTCAGATTCCGGTCTGGAATGCCGAGGAGATCGGCGCCAATCCGGATCGTCTCGGTCTTTCGGGGTCGCCCACCAAGGTATCGAAGATTTTTACGCCCGAGTTTCACCGGAAGGGGGAGATCCTGGAAGGGGAACCGGAGGCACAGGTGGATCGGCTGGTCTCGGAGATCGAGCGCTTGAATATTGTGTAAGGAAGCAGCATGGCGATCATCGTTTGCAAGGAAAAATGTACGGGCTGCGGAATTTGTGTTGAACAGTGCCCTTTCGGCGCTATCGATATTGTTGATGATGTGGCGGTCATCAGCGAGGAGTGCACCCTTTGTGGTGCCTGCGTCGAGGTCTGTGAATTCGCTGCCCTTACGATGGAAGAAGAAAAGTCCGCTGCGCCGGCCATTGATCTATCGGCCTATCGGGGGATCTGGGTTTTTGCGGAGCAGCGGAAGGGAAAGATCTCCACGGTGGTCCTGGAACTGCTCAATGAAGGGCGAAAACTTGCCGACCGTCTCGATACGCATCTGAGTGCGGTTCTCCTCGGTCATGAGATCTCGAAGCAGGCTCAGTGGCTGGTCGCCCACGGCGCAGACCGGGTCTACGTCGCCGATGATCCCATGCTGGCCGACTTCAATGGGGATGCCTATGCGGCGGTTCTTGCCGATCTGATCGAAAAAGAAAAACCGGAGATCGTCCTGACGGGGGCGACGGCCATCGGCCGCTCCTTCATCCCCCGTGTGGCGGCACGGATTGGCACGGGCCTGACGGCCGACTGTACCGGTCTGGATGTTGATACGGAAAAACGGGAACTATTGCAGACCCGTCCCGCCTTCGGCGGCAATATCCTGGCCACCATCCTCTGCCCCCATCATCGGCCCCAGATGGCGACGGTCCGGCACAAGGTTTTTAAACAGGCGCAGGAAGTAGACGGCCGTGAAGGCGAGGTCATCCCGGTCAGTATGAACGGGACCATGGCGGATCTGCAGGGCGAGGTCTTAAAAACCGTTGAAGAGATTGAAGATACCGTCAATATTACCGAAGCCGATATCATTGTCAGCGGGGGGCGTGGCGTAGGAAGTAAAGAGAATTTTACCGTTATCGAGGAACTGGCCAAGGTCTTAGGCGGTGCCGTTGGTGCCTCCAGAGCAGTTGTCGATGCGGAGTGGGTTCCTTATTCTCACCAGGTCGGTCAGACAGGCAAGACCGTCTGTCCCAAGCTCTATATCGCCTGTGGGATCTCCGGGGCGGTGCAGCACCTGGCAGGGATGCAGTCTGCTGATGTGATTGTCGCGATTAACAAGGATCCCGAGGCCCCGATCTTTCAGGCGGCCACCTACGGGATTGTGGGGGACCTCTTTGAAATCGTTCCCATGATGACCAAGGCCTTTCAGAAAAAGGTCTGAGGGGTAGAGGCACAAAGGCACAAAGCAATAGCAAAAGCGAAACCCATTCACCACGGAGCTCACGGAGCACACGGAGAAAGGCAGGAGATAGAAAAAGCA
>CAYQVN010000246.1:0-3427 GCA_964420895.1 uncultured Nitrospirota bacterium
AAGATCAGTCTGGCCGATCGTGCACTCTATGATCTGGGCTTAAAGGTTCGTACTCTGACCCGGGAATATGGGGCAAAACTTTTCATCAACGACCGGGCCGATATCGCCCTGGCCGTTGAGGCCGACGGGGTTCACCTGCGGCAGTCGAGCTACTCCGCCGGAGAGGCCCGGCGGATCGTGGGGAAGGATGCCCTCATCGGCGTTTCTACCCACTCACTTATGCAGGCAAAAGAGGCGGAGGAAGAAGGTGCCGATTTTGTGACCTTCGGTCCTGTCTTTGAAACTCCTTCCAAGAGACCCTACGGCGCACCCCTCGGGCTTGCACGACTTGAGGAGGCCTGCCGTGAAATCAAAATTCCTCTCCTTGCCATCGGTGGGATCGGGAAGGAGGAGATCGCACCGGTCCTTCAGGCCGGGGCGAAGGGGATTGCCCTGATCTCGGCCGTCCTGGGGCGGCCGGACGTTCGGGATGCAGCAGCGGAGATTATTGCGGAACTTCACACAATAGGCGGGTCGGCTGCCCGCCGGGAAAGGAATAGATGATGAATCAGATGACATCGGCCCGAAAGGGTGAAATCACCAACGAGATCCGGCAGGTGGCAAAGATCGAGGGGATCTCCCCCGAGGGACTGGCCCAAAAGGTGGCGGAAGGGAAGGCGGTGATCCTCCGGAACCGGAACCGGAAGGGAAGTATCCCCATCGGGATCGGTGAGGGGCTTTCCACGAAGATCAATGCCAACATCGGGACCTCGAAGGATCATCTTGAAATCGAGGAAGAACTTTCAAAGGCGCAAACCGCTGTTGCCGCCGGAGCTGATACGATTATGGATCTCTCCACCGGGGGTGACCTGCCGGGGATCCGGCAGCGGATCCTGCGGAAAACTCCAGTCCCCCTGGGTACGGTGCCGATCTACGAGGCGGCCCTGCATGCCGTGGAACAGCGACAGGGGATCGTCCGAATGGATCCGGAGGATCTCTTTGAGGTGATTGAGCGGCAGGGGGCGGAAGGGGTCGACTACATGACCGTCCATTGCGGTGTCACTCTCGGGACCATCGAACGGCTGAAACGGCAGGGGCGACTCCTGAACGTGGTGAGTCGTGGCGGTTCTTTCCTCTTTGAATGGATGGTCCATAACGAAAGGGAGAATCCCCTCTATGAACAATACGACCGCCTTCTTTCCATTGCGGCGCGATACGACATCTGTCTCAGCCTGGGGGACGGGATGCGGCCGGGATGCCTGGCTGATGCCACCGACCGGAGCCAGGTGCAGGAACTGATCGTCCTGGGGGAATTGACGAAGCGTGCACGGGAGGCGGGGGTGCAGGTGATGATCGAGGGACCCGGTCATGTGCCGATCAACCAGGTGGAGATGAATATCAAACTGGAAAAGGAACTCTGTGACGGCGCTCCCTTCTATGTTCTGGGACCCTTAGTGACCGATATTGCTCCCGGTTACGACCATATTACTTCCGCTATCGGCGGGGCCATTGCGGGGGCCGCCGGGGCCGACTTCCTTTGCTACGTAACTCCGGCGGAACATCTGCGGCTTCCAACGGAAGAAGACGTGAGGGAAGGGGTGATTGCGTCAAAGATTGCCGCCCATGCCGCCGACATCGCCAAGGGGGTCACCGGTGCGATGGATCGGGACCGGGAGATGGCCCGGGCCCGGCGGAACCTCGACTGGGAGGCCCAGATCAGACTCTCCCTCGACCCGGAACGGGCCCGGAAGATCCGTGAATCCTCGCCGCCCCAGGACGAGGCGGTCTGTTCCATGTGCGGCGAGTTCTGCGCCATCAAGGGGGTCAACGAGTTTCTGGGAGACACTCCTGCGGACGACAAGACCGCACGTACAGGATAGAAAACACCTGACACCAGAATAATACAAATGGTTTGTTGCCCGATGGCGAATTCGGGGTTATCATAAAACTATGAAAGGAAGTACCCCCGAAAGCCGTCTGATCCGGATGTTCCTCAAACTTCTCCAACGGGAAGATCATTTCAAGGTCATCTTTCAGGATCAGCGCCATACCAAGGAGATTGTCGTTAACCATGGCAATCTTCTCTACGCTTCCTCCAACCTGTTGAAAGACAAGCTTTCAGAAATCCTTTTCAAGGCCGGGAAGCTGACGAAAGATCAGTACATGCTCTCCACGGAGCTGAGTATCCTGACCAAAAAGAGAATGGGCGAGATCCTGATACGGGAGAGTTTCCTGCCGAAGGAGGATGTGGTCCGGGGACTGCGTGTCCAGGTGCGGAATGTCATCGGCAGTCTCTTCGAATATCCCGACTGGAAGGTCAAGGTCCTCACGTCAAAAGTGAAGAGTTCCCTCTCTGTCGTCCCTGCCCTTTCCCTGCTGAATGGGGTGATGGTCGGGATCCGGACCATCGACAATCTGGCCGTTCTCGGGGAGGCAATGCCTGCCATGGATGCCGTTGTGGAGGTGGCCGATGAAGAGGATGGATGCCTGAAAAAGATCCTTTTCACGCAGGATGAACGACGGCTCCTGGACCTCATCGACGGCAAAAGGACACTCCGGGAGATCTATGAGGCATCCACGCTGTGGGAGTACCGTTTCTACAAAACGATCTATCCCCTCCTGGCCCTTTCGGTGGTGAAGACAAAAAGGAAAGCGGCCCCCCGGAAGGTCTTGGTGGCGTCTCCTGTGATGGTGGGGACGTCCCGGGAGGTCCCGGTCCCGGAGACGAAGGTCCCCCTTGCTGTCGGAGAGGCGGAAAAGCTCCCGGACCGGGAGGCCCTCTTTGAGGAGGCCAAATTTCTCTTGTCCACGGAGCGGTACAGTGAAGCGGCCAACCGCCTGAAGAAGCTCATCGGACTGGACAACCGGCGGTCAGCCTACTACTATTACCTGGGGTTGGCCCTGGATCATATCCCCGGCCAGAACAAGGAGGCGGAAAAGGTCTTCAAGATCGCCATACGGCTCGAAAGCTACAACGCCCGCTACTACCTTGCACTGGGGTATCTCTACCTCAACCGCAGGTTGTACCGGCAGGCAAGGCAGCAGTTCCTGTCGGCCCGGAAGCGTGAACCGAAGGATCCTTACGTGCAGGAGGCACTGGCACGTCTCGATCGAGCGGAAAAGAAGAAAGGAAGTATTCTCACGAAAAAGCTCTTTTAGTTCTCCCACTCGTTACTATCTCCTTTCCTGTCATGCAAAAAGTGTTGATTTTTCTCCACCTCCTGTAGTAAGTATTGCAAAAGTTGTTGAAAATTCTGTCGATCGTTTGAGGGGGTGAGACATGAACAACGGCAACGAAACGGATCTGAGCCGGAAGTCTGCGGAGGTCTTTTCTTCGGAAAGACGTGAGGACTACTGGGCGATTATCCTGGCAACGCTGACCCTGGTGGCCTGCTATTTCTTTCCCGACGCAATCTATTCATTCTTCAAAAAAACCCTTTTCTGGTAA
>CAYQVN010000247.1:0-3419 GCA_964420895.1 uncultured Nitrospirota bacterium
CCGATTGCCGGTTCTCTCTTTCTATGCCGTCGGTGTTTTGCTGGGGTTCCTGATGCGCCTGGAACTCCTCACCCCCGGCAAGACGATCGTCACAGCGCAAACGTACAACGCCTTTTTCACCCTCCACGGGGTGATCATGATCTTTCTCTTCGTGATCCCCGCCATTCCGGCTATTTTCGGGAACTTCTTTTTGCCTATTTTGCTTGGGGCGAAGGATGTGGCCTTCCCCCGGCTCAATCTCCTCTCCTGGTATTTCTATCTCGGCGGGGCGATGCTTGCCGTAACGGCCCTCTTTACCGGTGGTGGTCCTCCCGATACGGGATGGACCTTCTATATTCCCTACAGTATCCGAACCGGCACGAATGTCTCCCTGGCGGTCTTTGCCGCCTTCGTCCTGGGAATTTCCTCCATCCTGACGGGACTGAACTTTGTGACGACCATCCACCGGATGCGGGCTCCGGGGATGGGGTGGATGCGGATGCCCCTCTTCGCCTGGTCCCTCTATGCCACGGCCTGGGTTCAGATCCTGGCGACGCCGATTATAGGGATTACTCTGCTCCTGGTGATCCTGGAGCGTCTCTTTGGGATCGGACTCTTCGACCCGGCCAAAGGGGGAGATCCGATCCTTTTCGAACATCTTTTCTGGATCTATTCCCACCCTGCTGTCTATATCATGATCCTGCCTGCCATGGGGGTGGTGACGGAGATCATCCCCGTCTTTGCCCGACGGACGATTTTCGGATACAAGGCAATTGCCTATTCAAGCATCGCCATCGCCGCCCTGGGATCTCTGGTCTGGGGCCACCATATGTTCGTCAGCGGTCAGAGCTATACGGCCAACGTGATTTTCTCCCTGCTGACCTTTCTCGTGGCGATCCCCAGCGCCATCAAGGTCTTCAACTGGGTGGCCACCCTCTACAAGGGGTCGATCGATATTTCGCCGCCTTTTTTATTTGCCCTGGCTTTTATCTTCCTTTTTTCCATCGGCGGCCTGACCGGCCTGATCCAGGGAGCCCTCTCGGTGAACGTCTATGTCCACGACACCTATTTTGTCGTCGGTCATTTTCATTACGTCATGTTCGGCGGCACGGGGTTCGCTTTTTTTGCGGGGCTTCACTACTGGTTCCCCAAGATGTTCGGACGGATGTATTCGAAGGGAAGAGCCACTGTGGCGTTACTGATCCTGTTCATCGGTTTCAACATGCTCTATTTTTCCATGTTGATCCTCGGCCTACAGGGGATGCCCCGACGTTACTATGACTACTTGCCGGAGTTTCATGCGGGCCACATGATTGCCACCGTGGGTTCCTGGATCCTGATCACCGGCCTGATTCTGATGTTTGCCAACCTGCTCCATGCCTTGCGGAAAGGAGAAAAGGCGGAAGACAACCCCTGGGGAGGGAAGACCCTGGAATGGCGGATTGCTTCTCCTCCACCGCCGGAAAACTTCGACGAGATCCCCGTGATTAAAAGCGGGGCCTATGATTATGGAGCCGAATGACGTGAACACAGCCCTCTCGGAACATCGTGACGACACCGGCGCCAAGATCGGGATGTGGCTCTTTCTCTTTACAGAGCTCCTCCTCTTCGGAGGGCTCTTTTTGCTCTACTCCGTCTACCGTTTCCGCCATCCCGGTGAGTTTCATGAGGGGGCGCAGGAACTGAATCTGATCCTGGGATCGGTCAATACGGTGATCCTCCTGACGAGCAGCCTGACCATGGTCCTCTCCATCGCCTTCCTGCGGCGGGCGAAGAAGGGGGGATCACTCCTTGCCCTGTTGATGACGATCCTTCTGGGCCTTTTATTCCTGGTGAACAAATATTTCGAATGGAGTGCAAAGATCGACCACGGGATCTTCCCGAATTCACCGGAGCTTCTGGCTCGCAGTCATGGGGAGGTCCTGTTTTTCGGGCTCTATTACGTCATGACCGGACTCCACGGACTCCATGTGCTGATCGGGGTCCTCCTCCTTTCGGCGGTGATGGTCCGGGTAGGTCGTGGAAAGATTACTCCCGACCGGTATGTCTTTCTCGAAAATGCCGGTCTCTACTGGCATCTTGTTGATATCATCTGGATCTACCTTTTTCCGCTTTTTTATCTGATTACGTAGAGAAGAAGAGAGAGGAAAGTGTTGCAATGACTTCCTTTGGCACATATTTCCTGATCTGGCTGGGACTGTTGAACCTGACGGGGTTGACGATTGCCGTGACGGTGTTTCACCTGGGACGGCTGAGCGTGTTGGGGGCGATTGTGATCGCGTCCATCAAAGCCTTTCTGGTGCTGAATGAGTTCATGCATCTGAAGTATGAGAAGAATATTTTCAAGTGGATGTTTCTGGTGACCCTGGTCTGCCTGACCATCTTTATCGGGTTCACCTTTTTTGATGTTGCCTTTCGCTGACGGTTGCGTAAAAAGTCCGTCAGCTTACGAGTCCATATTCGCTGAGGGAGGAAGATGTTCTCCGGTGCGGCAAGTACATTCGGTGTTTCCGTGGATCGGGCCTTCTTTTTCATCACTGCCATCTGTGTCTTCATGCTGGCCCTGATCACTTTTTTGATGGTTTTCTTTACGGTGAAGTATCGCCGGACAAGGCATCCGGTCTCGGAGAATATCGAGGGGAACCTCCTCCTGGAGATCGTCTGGACGGTGATCCCCACGATTCTGGTGATGGCCATGTTCTATTATGGATGGATCGGATACCGGGAGATGGTGAACGTTCCGGAGAACGCCATTGCCGTTCAGGCCACAGGCCGGATGTGGTCCTGGCGTTTTCAATATGAGAACGGTAAGGAGAGCGATATCCTCCATGTCCCGCTCAATCGGCCGGTCCGGATCCGGCTGGTCTCGACCGATGTATTGCACAGTTTCTATGTGCCTGCTTTTCGGGTCAAAAAGGACGTTGTGCCGGGCGTGGACACCTCCCTCTGGTTTCAACCGGATGAGATCGGAAGTTTCGACATCTTTTGCGCCGAATACTGCGGGACCGGTCATTCCGCCATGCTCTCCAAGGTGAATGTGATGGCGGAAAGTGATTTTACGGCCTGGCTGGAGGGAGCAGAGAAACCGAAGCCACTGACGGGGAAAGACCTCTTGAAGACCAAGGGGTGCCTTGGTTGTCACTCACTCGATGGGTCGCCCCTCGTCGGACCTTCCTTCAAGGGGATCTTCGGACGCACCGAAAAGGTCGTGACCGATGGCCGGGAGCGGGAAGTCGTGATCGATGAGGCGTACCTGCGCCGTTCCATGCTTGAACCTGCAGCCGACGTGGTGGTGAGCTTTCCGCCCATCATGCCGTCCCAGAAGGGGGTGCTGACGGAAGAGGAGATCGCCTCAATCATTGAAACGCTGAAGACGTTATAGGGTCATTCACCGCAAAGACGCAGAGACCACAGAGAAAATCAAATCGTGTCAAAGAGAA